>JAWOHU010000180.1:0-7361 GCA_046485025.1 Cloacimonadaceae bacterium (SeqCode)
TCCAGCATGCGGGCCTTGGTCTCTGCTTCAAAGCGCGTGACTAGAACGGGTGTCGTGTTTGATGCACGCACCAGACCCCAGCCGTCGTCAAAAGTGATGCGAGCACCGTCTATGTCGTTAACGTCCAGACCGTCATCTTTGAAGGATTTACAGACTTTTTCCACGACGTCAAACTTGCGGTCGTCTGAGCAATTAATATGCAGCTCGGGAGTGTTAAACATCTTAGGTTGATCCGCAAGAAACTGACTGACAGGCATATCTGTTTGGGAGACGATTTCGATAAACCGGCAGCTCACATAGATGGCGTCGTCAAAACCCAGGTAACGGTCTGCCATAAAGACGTGACCGCTCATCTCGCCGGCAAATTTGACGCCGATTTCCTTCATATAATTCTTGATGTTGGCATGTCCGGTTTTATACATAATTGCCTTGCCGCCGCGCTTTTTGATGTCGTCGAACAGATTCTTGGAGCACTTGACATCCGCAATAATGGTCTCGCCGGGATTGTGTTTCAAAAAGTCCCTTGCCAGAATGTTGAGAATCTGGTCTCCGAACAGCATTTTGCCGTTTTCATCCACCACTCCGATGCGGTCTGCATCACCATCCAGACCAATTCCGAGTTCTGCTTTTTGGTCCAAAACTTCCTTTGCCAGAAAGACGTTGTTCTTTTCAATGGTAGGGTCTGGATGATGATTTGGAAAAGTTCCATCCGGCTCGCAGAATATCTCTGTAACATCACAGCCGAGTTTTCTCAGGATGGGAGGCAGATAAGGTCCGCCCATGCCGTTTCCGCCGTCCACAACGACTTTGACGGGACGGTCGAGATGGATGTTTTTAATGATGTAATCTATGTAACTTTCGCCCAGAGTGTCATCTTTGGCGAGCTTTCCCTCTCCGGAGGCAAAATGCCCTTTCTGGATTATCTTCAGCACGTTTTGCAGCTCTTCGGCAAAGACGCTGGAGAGTCCCAGATTGAGTTTGATGCCATTGTATTGAGATGGATTATGACTGGCAGTAATCATTGCGCCGCCGTCTATGTTGAGTTTCCAGATGGCATAATATAAAATGGGAGTTCCCACGATGCCAATATCTGTGACGTCGCAGCCTGTTTCCAGCAAGCCTCTGATGAAGTGTTCAATGAACAGCGGAGTGCTGAGTCTGGCATCCCCGCCGATGACGACAGTCTTTTTATCCAGGTTGCGCAGATAGGTGCCAAAGCCTTTGCCAATCTGATACAAAGTGTCGGTGGTCAAGTCGATGTCAACCACGCCGCGAATGTCATACTGACGAAATATCGCTCCATTAATCATAATCTATACCTCTCTATGTTATGCTATCTGTTTTCTATTTCTTCGTGTCAGGCTGAGCATAGTCGAAGCCCGAACACTGACGGTGCCAACATTTCGACTAAGCTCAATGTGACACATCTATATGTTATATTACATGTCAGAATGACAGCTATGTTAATCACTCAGATACTCTTTCAGGAAGGGAAGGATGCTCATCAACGCTTTTCCCCTGTGCGAGCAGGCGTTCTTCTCCACATCATCCATTTCGGCATAAGTCTTGCCAGTAAAAATAACTTCGAAGACTGAGTCATATCCGAAACCGTTGCTGCCTCTTTCCTCACGGGTTATCTGACCTGTGACAACGCCTTCGCGATAAGCAACGACGCCGTCTGGTTCTGCTAAAACCACAACAGTCCTGAATTCCGCCTGCCTGTCATCTGTCTCCTGAAGTAGTTTCAAAGCCTTGTGACGATTGTCCGCATATGAACATCCGAAACCGGCAAACCGCGCTGCCAAAACTCCCGGCTCGCCATTCAGAGCTTTGATAAACAGACCCGTGTCGTCAGCCAGGACCGGCAGTCCGGTTGCCTGAGCCGTTTCCAGAGCTTTCTTGGCGGCATTGGCAAGAATCGTATCCTTGTCTTCCACCACATCAAAGCCGGGCAGAACATCATCCACGCTGACAATTTCCACCTGCAGGTCAGACAGCAGCACTCTGATTTCTTTGAGTTTGTCTGGGTTGTGTGTCGCAATGACCAGTTTCTGCATCTCAGGCTTTTTTGTTTATCCAGTTTTTGATTCGCCTCAGAATATTTCTATCCAGAAATTGCTCTGCCTTGGCTGTGATTTTCTTCAAGAGTTCAAGAACGTTGCCTTGTCCGCTCCAGTTATCTATCAGGACTTGTTTGTCAATTTCATTTAGAATCATATTCAAGCCCAAAACAGACAGCACCAGGTCGTCAATCTGACCAATAAAAGGAATGAAATCAGGGATGATGTCCAGCGGCATAATTACATAAGCAATAATGGCTCCGGCAAAGAGTTTCTTGCGGGTCGGAACTCTGTCGTCAATTGCCAGCCGGGACAGCAATATAAACAAATCAGGCAGCAGAAACAGATATTCGGACAGTACGCCAGCCTTACCAACCTTTTCCTGAGAGTATTTGCGCACTTTTTTACGCAATTCTTCATAGAACTTCATCTTTCTGTCGTCATCAGTGAAAATGACCTTTTCCTTAGCCTCTTCAGCTTCGTCGTAATTCATTTCTTTGGTTTTGATGTTTTCATCTTTAAAGGTGTGATTCATAGTTAACTCCTCTATGATTTTCTTTATTTATTCCCTGAAGGCATTCGTCAACAGTTTTTTTAAATCAGTAATGCTTTCAGTGTGATTAATGGCGTCACGCAATCTGGCGCTGCCGGTTATCCCCTTTGTATAAAAGCAAAGCTGGGAACGGATTTCCCGGACAACCAATCTTTCCGGTTTGACTTCCAGCGCATAATCAATGAGCTTCAGAACAGTGTCCAGTCTGTTTTCAGGCGTTATCTCAATGGATTTATCCTGAGTCAGAGCAGCTTTGATTTGTCTGAAAATCCAGGGCTGCCCCAAAGCTCCACGTCCAAGCATAATGCTGTCGCAACCTGTCTCAGACATCATCTGCAGAGCATCTTCCACATTTTTGATGTCACCGTTGCCAATGACCGGAATGGCTAATTGCTTTTTCAGAAGAGTGATGTGCTCCCAATTGCTGACACCGGAAAACACCTGTTTTACGGTTCTGGGATGCAGAGTAACAAAATCAGCGCCAGCTTCCTGCATAGCCAGACCAAATTCCAGAAAGTTGAGATGGCTGATGTCGCTGCCGGAGCGGAACTTTACTGAGAGAGGAAAACCTTCAGGCAAGGCATTTCTGACCTCTTTGACAATCTGCACGGCGCTGGGCAAATCATTCATCAGAGCGCCGCCAGCACCTCTTTTGATGACTTTTTTGACCGGGCAGCCCATATTAATGTCAATGAAGTCAGGCTGATAGGACAGCACTGTTTCAGCAGCTTTAGCCATAACCCCGGAATTGGAGCCGAAAAGTTGTACTCCAAAAGGTCTTTCTTCCTGAGTGAATTCCAGATAGGCAAGCGTCTGTCTCTGCTTATGAACTATGCCGTCCGCGCTGACCATTTCGCTGACTACGACATCTGCTCCCCATTCTTTACAGATTCTGCGGAAGGGACGGTCGGTATATCCTGCCAGAGGAGCGAGCCAGAGTTTGCCTTTTGTCAGAAAGTCTGTCGAGTTAATGTTTCAGCTCCGGATGGTAGATTTTCTTAATTGCCCTGATGTCAACCTCATCAATCTGTTCTGGTTTTAGGTACTGTTTGGCAAATTTCAAATAAAGACCGCTATCCAGCATCAGATCAAGTAAGTCGCCATCTATTTCTTTGTTTTTTGCACATTCTGCCAGTATTTTGATAGCTTCGCTGAGTTTATTGCCCTTTTTGTAAGGACGGTCAGCCGCAGTCAGGGCTTCACAGATATCTGCTATAGCCAGAATGCGAGACTGAAGAGGTAGGTTTTTTGCATTCAGCCCTTGCGGATAGCCTTTACCATTTAGTTTTTCGTGATGTGATGAGGCATAGAGCGCCACGTTTTTATATTTATTGGGAAACGTAAGTTCTGAAAGCATCTCCCAGGTCACCTGCACGTGTTCATTAATAATTTTTCTTTCTTCTGCAGACAGCGTTCCGCGCCTTATTGTGAGATGATTGTATTCATCTTCCGTTATCAGCTTCCAGTTCTGACTATCGTAATCAAATTCAATTTTCAATATTTGAGAGATACGCTCCATAGCCTTGTCAGAAAGGTATTCACCGCCGTTGTTGACATCCTTCAGAAAGATAATATCGGAGTCAATCTGCCTGAGTATATCACTTACACTCTTGATTATGGAGTCGGGATACCACTGTTTGGCAATTTTCAGGATCAGGGCTTCTCCCAGTTCTTGTTTATATAGCAGCAGCGCTTTTTTGAAGAGCTCGAAACGGAGCTTGACTAATTCTATGCGGTCAATCACAGTTTCCAGTTTGGTGGATTTGTCCATCACATGTTCAGGCGTCACAATTTTACCCACGTCGTGCATCAGACCTGCCATGGAAAGCTCTTTTAGTTCGTTCTCGCTAAGGAAGATTTCTCTGTATTTTTCAGACACGTCAGCATTGATTTGACGGGCTATCATATCAGTCAGAGAAGCGACTCTGATGATGTGATTGGAAGAGTATTTGGACTTGCGTTCAATGCCTTTGGCAATGGAATGCATAAACTGCAGCAACAGAGTTTCCAGGTCATTGATGAGTTTGCGGTTGGACATCGCAATGGCAGCCTGCGCTGCCAGGGACTTGAGCATCACGATATGCTCATCTTTGAAAGCGATTATTTTGCCGTGAGGGTCTAGTGCATTTATAATTTGCAAAACACCCAGAACTTCATCTTCGTGATTTTTCAGAGGAATGGTCAGCAATGATTTGCTGCGATAGTTATTCTGTTCATCTATAGCTTTTGTCCCTGCAATGTAATAATCTTTGGTTTCATAGACATCTTCAAAACACAGCAAGCGTTTTTTATGATAGACATTGGTCACAATATATTTGAGCTGTGGTCTGTTTCTCTTATCATAGAGCGGAATGCTTTGCCAGGTAATCGGTTTCTTATTTCCCCCCATTTTAAGGTTGAGTGATTTTGTATAAACCAACACGAAATCGAGTGATTTTTTATCATCCGATACCTTATAAATTGTGGATGCATCTGCATTGGTGAAGGCAATGCCTTCTTCCAGAATGAGGTTGAATATTTTTTCCAGGTTGTTAACTGAAGACAGGGCGACGCCGATTCTGGTCAGATTTTGTATGTGCCAGGTTTGTTTGTCGCTTAGTTTGGCAATTTCTTCCACAACGATTTTGATGTTGTTGTCTATTTCCTTGCTGTTTAGTGTTTTGCGTTTCATTCTGACGTCCCTTATGTCCTCTCAAATACTGATATTTCTCTATATTTCTTTTCATCATTTCTGTCAACGTTTGTTTTAGTTCACTTTCTGCTCTTCTGCTGTGAAATAATCACTTACCTATAAAACACACTGACAATCAGTTAACCCTTCTCCTCTACAGTCCACGCGGGGTCCACCCAGGGTCCTCGCGGGCTGAGCCCGGGTGGACCCCGCGTGGATTAAAGGCAGGATGAATGTCTGTGAATAATATCAGGCAGGTTTTTCAGAGCATAGTTTAGCCCGGCTTTGTTATACAATAACAAACAGATTGACAGCTATGACGGGCTTATCAATTTGGATTATATGGTAAAAAAATATAAGTATATGTATCATAGAATATTCTTGATTGCACTCTCTCTGGTGCTTTTGACAGCGTATCTGCAGGCTGATGAGCTGGATGACAAAATGCAGCAGTTAAGACAAATAGAAAGGCAAATAGAAGAAGTCCAGCAAAAAGCCAGACAGGCGGAACAGAAAAAGAAAAAAGCTCAGAGCGACCTTTCCTCCTCGCAGAAAGCCAAACTGCAGACTGATAAGCTTGTCACAGATTTGCAGAAAAAGGAAGCCGTCGTTCAGGATTCTCTGCAGGCAGCCAGAGAAAGGGTTCGCAGCAACGAAGATAAAATTACGGATTTGAAAGAGCTGGCTAATCATGAATTTCTGAGGCTGTTTTATATTGACCGTCAGGACAAATATGTGGTCAAAGAGACCAAGGACAAACATTTGCTTTCAATCCTGATCAGCCTTACTGCCAAAGGCATTTTTGATTTTACTGAATATCATAAACAGCTCATTCTGACTGAAGAGGAACGCCGCAATGAATTTTACAGAGTGCGCAGTTCCCGGGTCAAAGAAACCAGAAAAAGTGACCAATATGGCAAGAAAATCCGGACTCTGAGTCAGCAGGCAACCAACCTGGAAAAAGAAAGGCAGAAATTTGAACAGCAAATCAGCAAACTGAAAAAAGACGCTTCCGAACTGGAAAGCCTGATTGCCAGACTGGCGGCAGAATCAGACAGAGCTCTGAACACATATCAATTTTCCACCTTACGCATCCCCTGGCCCGTGCGAGGTCAGATTATCAGAGATTTTGGAGAAGAATATCGCGGCAATAATACCAGCGTAATCAGCAATGGAATTGACATTGCAGTTGCTGAAAACACCAATGTGGCTGTCGTGGATGACGGCGAAGTGGTTTTTGCAGAGCGTTATGGCGGACAGGGCAAACTGATTATCATTGACCACAAAAACGGCTTTTTCTCTGTCTATGCCTACAACAATGAGCTTTTAGTATCTCGCGGTGCCAGCGTCAAAAAAGGTCAGACCATTGCCAAATCAGGCAAAACAGGTTCTGCCTCTCAACCTTCTCTGCACTTTGAACTGCGCAAGGATGGCAGAGCTGTCAATCCTCTGAGCTACCTGGAATAGACATCGGAGTATGAGTTTGAAATTATTCAGAAATCCCCATCCCAAAGACCTGCAGAAACTGATTGAAAAAAACTGGAAGCAGGACAGCACTGTTTTGCACTACACGGGTCAGATGTTTGGCATCGGCTGCCGGCTGAGCAGTCACAACGCCATCAGCCGCATCAGTCAATTAAAACAGCGCGCAGAAAAGACCGGATACATTGTTCTGATTCCGGATTTGCAATGGCTGTATGACAATGAAATCGATGTCCCTGCTGCTCTGCATCATATATTGCTGCAGTTCTGGCCCGGCAATCTGACAGTCATTTTTCCTGTGAAAAACGAGAGTTTCAAACACGTTGCTGGGAACGGCAAAGTGGCTTTCCGAGTGCCCTCAGATAATATGCTTAGGCAGCTGATAGACTATCTGGAAGAACCTATAATCAGCACCAGCATCAATGTCAGCGGAGTCGCTCCGGCTGCTGATCTGGAAGAAATTAAAAAACGCTATGAAGCTTGGTTTGACCTTGGTTTTATTCCTCAGAATACTGATCTGAATGAGCCTTCCACCATCATAGAATACATCGATAAAGACGAGCATGGCAAACCTGTCCTGCCCTATCTGAAATGC
>JAWOHU010000182.1:0-5170 GCA_046485025.1 Cloacimonadaceae bacterium (SeqCode)
TATAATTATTTCCGGAAGGAACAGTGGTTTGACCCGCACTGTTCAGTCCCATGGCAATTAAAGTGCCGTCAGTCCTGAGCGCAACGCTGTGCTGGTCTCCGGCTGCAATATCCATATAATTCGTGCCAGGGAACAAATTCACCTGTCCGTTGTCATTACTGCCCCAGGAATAGATGGAACCGTTGTCCCGCAAAGCCAGGTTGTGATTGGCTCCGGCGCTGATTTTCACAAAATTGCTGTCCGGCGGAGTGGTGGATTGTCCGCTGTCGTCATTGCCCCAGGCAATAAGTTTGTTATTGTCGGTCAAAGCCAGACTGTGAGCGCCTCCGGCTGAAATCGAAACATATTCCAGGTTCAGAGAATCCGGAACATCACATTGTCCGCCGTCATTCAAGCCCCAGGCAGCTATGGTTCCGTTGGCTCTTAAAGCCAGAGAATGATTGTCACCGGCTGAAACAGCCACATAGTCATTGCCGGGAGGGAAATTGCACTGCTGATTGTTGTTTCTGCCCCAGGCTGCCAGCGAGCCGTCACCCCTGAGCGCAATGGTGTGATACATGCCTGCGTCAATCTGGATGAAATCATTGCCCAGCGGGACGTTGGTCTGATTGTAGGTATTATTTCCCCACGCCATAATCTGCTCGTAGGTGTCAAACTGATATATTGCAGTCGCTGTCTCGCTGTCAATCCAGCCCAGCTTAAATGCTTTAGCCTTGAGTTCCATGAAGGCAGTAACCTGAATGGGATAATAAAACAGGTTGGAAGAGACCGTGGGTTCGCTGCCGTCAGTCGTGTATCTGATTTCCGCAGTGGGAGTTGCGCAGGTAATGGTGACCTCCTGCGGTTCGTAGTAAACGCCGGAAGGCAGACTGATTTCAGGGGTCGCCACAGTATTTACAATCTGGTAAATCGCATAGGCAATGGGACTTGTGGTCATTCCTGTTTTGAAAGCGCGGGCGCGGATATTCATAGAAGCAGGGACAGGAATCGGCTCTGTGAACAGAGTTGATGTAGCTGTCGGATCAGTGTTGTTAGTCGTAAAGCGAATTTCAGCACCGTCTGTGGCACAGGTGATGGTCACGTTCTGCTGTCCTGAATAGGCTCCGCCGGGCGGATTAAACTCAGGTGCTGCCACAGAGAAATAGTAAATTCCGGTGGTGGTGTTGCTGTTTGCCCAGCCTGTCCGGAAAGCTTTTGCTTTCAGAGTCGAGTTGCTGACAAGAGGTATCGGCGTTGTGTATAGAATGGAATTCTCAGTCGGTTCGCTGTTATCGAGAGTATAGAAGATTTCAGTATCGGGAGTGACTGTGCTGATAGTGATATTTTGTGTATCAGTATAAGTTCCGGAAGGCGGATTCATAGCCGGAGTGGCAACTTTCAAGGTGTAGCTGGAGCTGACAGACTCGCTGGCATTCCAGTTAGTTTTAAAGGCTTTGGCTTTTAAGGTCGGGATGGAAGTGTTGATGGTGACGGGTTCTTCATATAGAAAGGAGCCTTCGTTGGGTTCGCTGCCGTCAGTCGTATAGCGGATTGAGGCTCCGGCGGTCGGGGTCGTCATGGTCAAATTAAAAGTATTGTTATAGGTTCCGCTGCCCACGCTGAGCGTGGGTCTGGTCACGTTAAAGGTGTAATTCACAGTTTTGGTTTCGCTGGGACTCCAACCTTCAATAAAGCCTTTTGCCTTCAAAGTCATGTTGCCGTCAGCAATAAAGGGTTCTGTATAAGTGGTGGAGTTCTCATTGGGTTCGCTGCCGTCAGTCGTGTATTTAATCACGGTTCCCGCCGTTAAAGCTGTGATGGTGACAGTCTTTGGCTCTGTAAAAGTCCCGGTCAGCGGATTGATAAACAGGGCTGCCACTTCGAAAGTATAGGAGGCTTCAGCAATCTCGCTGGGTTTCATTTTGTTTTTATAGGCAATGGTTTTGATGGTGGTGGCTGCGCTGACCTGCAAAGGCTCTGTGTATTGGTCGGAAGTGGTTGTGGGATTGGTTCCATCCAAAGTGTATCTGAAGGTCACACCGGCGACGGAACATTTAATTTCCACAGACTGAGGTGAAAAATACATTCCACCTTCCGGATTGAAGTATGGCGTGGCAATCTGGTATTCAGGTTCGGTGGATTTGTCGCAGGCAAATAGGACCAGGCAGATTGCGCATAGAATCAATAATTTCTTATACATAAGAACTCCCCATGAGTCTCAAGCCAAGCGTGAAAAGCTGAAGCTCATTCTTGCTGATTTTCTCTTAATATCAATTATGCAATAAACTTTCCAAATGTGAGTATATTTAATCGTGCTTTGCGTGACTGCTATGTCAATGTCTCCGATTAAGATGGAGCAGTCTATGAATTGCTTTATAAAAACAAAAAAAGGCTGTAGTCAAATACAGCCTTTTAATATTATCAGATGTATTTTAGTGTCTTCGGAGTCCGGACCTGACTATTCTCATGCCAAATGTCATAGAGTGGTAATAAGGGACTTTTCCATCCCTGTTCTTGATACGCACCAGGTCGTCATTGTAGCTGTCCCAGTCACCGCCTCGGGAAGTTCTCCAGCCTGCCGGACCGGGGCTGTCAGGACCAGTGGGATCGTTTGTAGGGCTGTTTTCATAATAATTGGAAAGATACCAGTCCCAGCACCATTCATTGACGTTTCCGCTCATGTCGTGAGTCCCCAACTGATTTGCCATCAGGTGTCCCATGATATGAGATGCACCCTGCGAATTGGCTCTGAACCAAGCCACTTCAAGAGCACTAGCGCTGCCGGAATAGAGATAATTGGAGCCATTTACCCCGCCCCGTGCTGCGAATTCCCATTCAGCTTCACTCGGAAGTCTGTAGCCATTGGCAGACCAGTTGCAGATTGCTGTGTTCCAGGCGTCATTGTTAGTGGTGGGAACCGGTCCCCAGCTATCAGGATCGGTTGAGCCGCTGATGGTGTAAACGGGTGTCAGGGCTTCCTGGATGCTGCGTTTGTTGCAATAAACCAAAGCTTCATACCAACTGAAGTTCTCGACCGGATTGTAGGGATTCCCTGTATGGAAAGAGGGATTGTAGCCCATGACGTCCTGCCATTCCAGTTGCGTCACTTCATATTTTCCAATCGTAAAAGATGAAACAGTGACCTGATGCTCAGGTGTCTCGTCAGCCGGATAGCCTGTGGCAGTCAGGTTTCCCATAAAGTAGGTCCCGCCCTGTACAGGAATCATCTGACCCAAAGTGAAGTTGACAATATAACTTTCAGAAGCTGTGGAGCTGTTAAACCAGTCCGGCTTGAAGGCTTTGGCTTTGATAGTCACGTTCTCAGAAACAAGCAAAGGCGCTGTGTATTCCTGAGACGATGCATTAGGCTCACTGCCGTCAGTCGTGTATCTGATGGTAGCGCCATTTGTGACACAATTGATTGCAACATTCTGAGGAGCGGTGTAATTCCCTCCGGCAGGCGTCAGAACAGGTGTTTCAACCGTCTGAGTCTGTGATACAACAAAAGTGCCCTGTGCAATCTCACTCGAGGTCCAGTTTGCTTTGTAGGCACGGGCTTTCAGAATGGTGTAGGACATCAAAGTAACAGGTCCTGTATATGGTGTTGATGAATTTGTGGGAGTGTCGCCATTGGTTGTATAATAAATGGAAACATCAGGTGTAGCGCAGGTTATGGTCACATCAAGAGGAGCGCCATAATTGCCAGGAACCGGATTGAAAGCAGGAGTTCTGACTTTCAGAATATACTCTGCAGTTGCTGGGCTACTGGCGTTCCAGTTAGTTTTGAAAGCTTTGGCTTTGAGGCTTGTGGTTATATTTATATCCACTGGACCAGTATATAGAGTTGATGTTTCGTCAGGCAAGCTGCCGTCAGTGGTATAGCGAATTACAGCGCCTTGCGTGACTGTTGCCAAAACTATTGATAGAGGGTTGTTGTAAGTTCCTTCATTCAGATTAAAAGTGGGAGCAGTGCAATTAAAGGTGAAAGTCGCGCTGGCAGTGCTGCTGGGATTCCAGCCAGGAATAAATCCTCTGGCTTTCAAAACTGCATTACCGTCAAGGATCAGGGCAGATGTATAGACCTCTGAAGATTCTGTCGGGTCGCTGCCATCTGTTGTATAATGAATAATTGCATTAGGCGTGCTGGTGGTTAGGGTCACAGTTTGAGGAGCAGTGAAAGTCCCGCCGGCAGGTGATATGACAGGTGTGCTGATGTTATAATTGTATGTGACGCTGGCAGTGGAAGACGGAATCCAGCCTGTAATAAAACCTTTGGCTTTGATATTAACACTGGCATTCACAACAAAGGGAGCGATGTATGGGGTCGAACTTTCAGTCGGGTCTGTTCCATCCAGAGTATAATAAATTACTGTGCCCGGCGTAACTGACTGAATCTGCACAGTCTGAGGAGTTGTGTAATTTCCTGAGACAGGATAAATCGCTAAGGATGCGACGGAAAAAGTGTATTCCCCAGCAGCAATTTCACTCGGATTCATTCCATCTTTATAAGCTCTGGCTTTTATGGTAGTGGCTTGTGAAACTGCTATTGGTGATGCTGAATTGTAAATTGTCGAGTTCTGATTGGGGTCTGTTCCGTCAGTTGTATATCTGATTTCTGCGCCGGGAGTTGCACATAGAATTTTAACAGCATTCAAGCCGGTCAGGGGAGAGATATAGGTTCCGGCTTCCGGATTGAAAGTCGGTTTGACAACATCTTCCTTGGGTTCAGAAGATTTTTCGCAGGCAAACAACAAAAATGCTGCCAGCAAGATGACCAATATTTTCTTTAACATACTTTTACTCCTCCAAAGTTCTGGTTAGTGTCTGTGCTATTTTGCTAAAGCATTTCTATCATAAAGGAAGGTCACATAATCCATGCAACATTCAAACTACTTACTAAAATTTATGGTTCTACCCTGAGAGATTTGATCAGATGTTCCAGCAACTCCGGTTTTTCCTTCACATCAGATTCTTTGAGGTAATCAATTCTCTGCTGGAAACGGTCAGTCAGAGTCGCAATGTAATCTTCCGCATTCTGTCTGAGAGCGGGATTGTATTTTTCGTAAAAATCAGGAATCAGTTTATCCACTGAAGCTTGGGTCGGAATCATTGTTCCGGGAACGTTTTTCCACTCTTCCCACTCCAGCTGGTCTGTCAGAATGGCTGTCTGTAAAGTTAGGGATGTCTGCAA
>JAWOHU010000113.1:0-3386 GCA_046485025.1 Cloacimonadaceae bacterium (SeqCode)
GGGAATCGTCATGCTGGCTTCGCTTATAGCTTATCCCTTTGTGGTAAAATACAAACACGAAATCCCGGAGCAAAAAGTAGAAACCTGATGAAGCACGTGCCCAATATTCTGACCATTCTGCGCATAGTCCTGACGCCGGTGTTTCTCTGGCTGACCTTTGGCTGCAAAGCTCCAAGTGCCTTGTATTGGGCGCTGGCAGTCTTTGTAATTGCGGCTTTGACGGATTGGCTGGATGGCAGCATTGCCCGCAGGTATAACATCATCTCCAATTTCGGTAAAATCTGGGACCCTCTGGCAGACAAAATGATTGTGCTGGCTGCGCTGGCTGCTCTGACCTGGGCAGCGCCATTCAGGCTGCCTGTGGCTATCTTCGTCATCATTGCCGTCAGAGAAATTCTGGTTACAATATTAAGAGAAGTGTATGCTCGGCGGAATATAATTATGCCTGCCGACAAGCTGGGAAAGCTCAAAACTATGATGCAGATGGTCGGGATTGTTGTCTGTCTGGCTTTGTGGGCAGCGGATTACACGCCTGTTCACATTATCATCGGCAGCTACATCTGGTTTTATATGGCAGCGCTGATTACCACTGTCAGCGGTCTGAACTACTTTATGATAAAAAGAAATTTATCCTGATTTTTAAAAAGAAAGGAAGGTGCAATATGCGTAACAAGGGTCTTGACAACAACCTTAAAGTCATCTTAACTATAATCTTGGCAGCAATGCTTCTGATAATTGCTTCCTGCGGGACAAAGGAAGCTCAGTCCGGTAAATTCAGTTTCTACGAAGGCACTGTCGATTCCGGCAAACCCATTGCCTGGGGCGAAGACAGAGACATCTACGTCTTTTGCGACGAACCCGTCTGGAAGTTAGCTGAAGATATGCTCAGGCGTTCTCTGGAAAGGGACACATACATCGTGGTCAACGAGCGCTACTTCAATCTGATCAGAGCCGACATCAGCGAAATCGAGCAGCTTATCAAATTCAAGAATCTCTTGTTTATGGGAGACCTGAAGTCGAAGGGGGCGGTCTCCGAGCATCTGCGCAATTCAATGCAGGACAGGATGATAAAACGTGTTCAGAACAGCGGCGGAGAGCTGTTTGTCGCCAAAAACCGCTGGGCGAATGACCAAATCGTAATTTACATGGTGGGTGACAAGGCGGAAAACCTGCTAAAAATTAATATCATGCAGACCAACCGGCTCTATACAGAGTTCCTCAATCGTTTTGCAGAAAGGCTTGCCTACCAGGCATACCGCACCAAGCTGATTCCGGAGGAATTCTTTGAATCATATCCCTTCACTCTGAAAATCCCTGAAAGCTTCCAGCTTTATCACAATGTCAAAGCCAATAATTTCCTCAGTTTTTTGTATCGTATGCGCAGCGAATCGCGTGAATTTCCGGACCGCTATATCTCTGTCTATTATGAAGATATGCCTACTGACACGCTGCGAATGAACTGGCTGCTGACCCGCCGCAAGGAACTGGCTTTCAAGTATTATGATGAGGATGAATTTGACCCCAAACTGCTGCGCACGGAGAATGTGACGCTTGGTCAATACAAGGCTCTGCGCATCCTCGGACCCTGGCAGAACCGCAAACACGACATCGGCGGCGGCTTTCAGGCTTTTGCCTTCTATGACAATGAGCAGAAACGCGCCTACCTGATTGACAACAGCGTCTATTATCCCGCCGGAGACAAGCTGCCTGAACTGCTTCTCCTACAGAAAATCTCCGCTACTTTTAAGACAAAATAGTTGAATTTGATCAGACCTGACCTCAAGACAGCGAAAAGCTTACTACTGCAGGTGGCAATGCTGTGTCTGCTTTTGCTCTGCACTGCAGAAATCGGTGCCGTGGTGCAGCGCAGGTCTGCTCCCAATGAATTTTCCACCTACTTCTATTCTGCCGCCACCATGCTTTATTTCGATTATCAATACGCGATGGCGGAAGGCGTTTACAGACTGGCTTTGCAGTATGACCCCGGAGCGGCAGCCATCAAAAGGTCTTTATACAACACGATTTCCAAACGGGTCGAGAGAAACGAGATTCCGCTCTCCTATTTTGAAGCTTATGCTGATTCCATGCTGGCGGAAAATCTGATGACGCAGTCAATGCTGGAGCAGGCTTACAATATCTTTATGCAGTATGAAGAGAAGCAGAAAGCCCGCAAAGTTCTCAATCTTTATCTGAAAAGCTATAACAGGTCGGAAGCATATTCTCATCTCTATAGTCTGGAAAAAGATCTTGATAACAAGAAAAGACCTAAACTGCTGGACAAAGCTGTGAAGAATGCCGGCAAGGATTCCGCCATTCTGAACACGCTCGGTTTTCTCTATCTGGAATTTGATCAAGCCAAAGCCGAAAAGACCTGGAAGACTTCTCTGCAGTATGACAGCACTCCTCAGGCGGCAATTTCGCTCTGGAATCTCTACACAGCTCAGGATGATTCAGTGAAGCTGCGCGCCCTGTTTTCGTCTTTCCGCCTTCCGGAGGAAAGAGACAAGCTGTATGAAGTTCTGACTCAGGCTGTGACAAGCGCCACTGCGAAATCTTTACTGTATGTGCACGACCTGATTCTGCAGTCCAATGATGCGCAGTTTGTGCTTAAACTGATGCTTGCCTGCTGGGCTGAGGTTGATTACCAAAGGTTTGAGCAGACTCTGGCATTGGTCGAACAGATGGATCTGAACTATCTGGACAGCCAGCTTGCCTGGTTCTACGCTGCGCTGAATGAACTTAAGCAAAACCGCGCGGAAACTGCCATCTTTTATATCTCCAAGCTGGACGGCAAATACACTCTGGATGAGCTGCTCAGCGTGCACAGGGCAGAGATTTTATTCGATAAAACTGAAGCAGACCAGGAAGCGCTCAAACAGCTCAAAAGCAGACTGACAGCGATTTTCTCCTCAGCAAATAATAACCAGCTTCCTTGGCAGATTAAGGACTACCTGCTGGCGGCTGTCAAAGCGATGACTTTTGACAATCAGATTTCCGCCCCGGATGATGTCTCCAAAACCTGCGTGCAATGGTATTTTGATGAAAGCAGGCGCACCTATGACACCTTCTTCTGGCTGGCGCAATTTTACCAAAAACAGAAGAATATGATTAACCTCAATGCCATTCTGCGAGAAGCTTTGAACTATTTTCCCGAGGATGCCGTGCTGCTTAACTGGCTGGGCTATAACTATATCCAGAAAGAATACAACTTGGCTGAAGCGGAAGTCATGATTCTCAGAGCTTTGCAGCTTTCGCCCCAAAATCCCTTTTTCCTGGACAGCATCGCCTGGCTGCATTTCCTCAAAAAGGACTATCAGAAAGCGCTTGACCTGATGCAAATTCCCGCCCAGATGCAGGAGATGCCTTCCGAAATTGCCTATCACCTG
>JAWOHU010000233.1:0-3352 GCA_046485025.1 Cloacimonadaceae bacterium (SeqCode)
GCGCTCAATTCATTGGATAAGTTGCTGTGCGGTGCAGCTGTGCCGAGACCTATCCAGCCATTGGAAGACACTTTAACTTCTGTATAAACTTCCATTCCATAGACAAATGTAAAGCCAATAGGAATAGGATCTGACAGTGCATCATCAGTCAAAATGCCGGTAATGGGTGTTCCGGTAATGGGTGTGTAGGTTCCAGTTGTTCCGGAAAAGATGTAATGCTCATAAATCGCTGCCTGCAGAGAGCCGCAGACAATCAGCATCACAAATACAAGCTGAAGTAGTCTGTTCATATGAAACTCCTTGATTGTATCAATTTAATGGTTAAAATTCTGACACTTTGATTGTAAGGGGGATTTGAGTTGTGACAACTTGGCTTCTGTATTACCATCTCTATTCTCATTCTGTTGCAATGAGTTACGGTTACCGGGAATCTTGCTGAACCAATGTAATAGGTCCAGTTCCAACGCATAATAATATATAAAATCTCAAACAAAAGAATGTGTCAAGAAAAGATTTTGACCTTCGCGGAAAATTCTGATGACTAAGATAGCCTGCGGGCAAATTCCTGATGATACAGTTTACAAACTAAAATATTCTCCCGCAGGAGTTCTCTTGGAACTCAGTTTTAGCAATCTGCTGATTATTATCTTGACAGGATGACATTTATTTTTTTGAAATGGATTATTGTTTTTCTGACTGTTTAGCATTAAATTAGTAATAATAAAAAAACTACAGGAGGAGACCAATGTCCACATATTCCTTAAATGAAATTGTCGAATTTGCCGTGCAGATTGAGCACAACGGCTATGCCTTTTACCACGAAGCCACCAAACACAAAGGTTTGGATGACGCTTCCCTTAAGCTTTTGACCGACCTTAGAGACCAGGAACTAAATCACGAAAAAATATTTCTTGCTCTGCGTGACCATGAAGATATGCAGCACCTGACTCTGACCCAGGATTGGGAGCTGGTTGCGTCCTACCTCAAGACCATTGTGGAATCCCGTATTTTCAATACTGAAGACGCAGCCATCAAACTTGCCACGGAAGCCAGAGACGTCAAAGATATTCTGAACTATGCCATCCAGTTTGAAAAAGATACCCTGCTCTTTTTCCATACTGTGAAGGATTCCATTGCCAACCCCAAAGCCCAGTCTGCTGTTGCCAGAATAATCCAGGAGGAAATCTCTCACGTCATCAGGCTGAACGATTTCAAAGCTGCTTTAGCCTAAAAACCTTACCCGGACTGGAATTCTCCTATTCCATTAATCTGCCCTGCAGGAGATAAAGCAGAGCCAGACTGGTTTTTCTGCTCAGTGTTATGAATTTGCAGATAATAGAACTTCAGATCATCGAGATAGGCATCCTGATTTTGGCTGCCTATCTTGGCGGTCTGCTGGCAAGGAAACTCCGCATCGGAGAAGTCATTGGCCAGATGGCTGGCGGCATTCTGGTCGGTCCGCATTTTCTATTTGTCATCAGAAAAATCATCCAATCCCAGTCAATCTGGCGCACCTCGCCACTTCTGGCACCTTTCGGAAACTTTATCAACGGCATCTATCCCAAATACACAGAGGTCATTCAGGACGCTTCCTTCTTCACTTTTGTTTACCTCGGACTGATTACTTTCGCCTTGGGTGAGGAACTGCACATCCACAGAGTTAAGCAGATAGGCAGCAAAGCAGCCGTCATCACGATTACTCAAGCCGTGCTCACCCTCGCTCTGGTGGTCATCGGATTCTGGTATTTTTTGGGCTTCCCGTTGATTCTGGCTTTGATTTTAGGCAGCATCGGAATTGCCACAGCGCCTGCTCTTTCTTTTGTTCTGATGAACAGGCTGCGCATCGAAGGCACTATGCGCAACATCCTTTCCAACGTCATTGTGATTGACGACCTGATTGAAGTCGTGCTCTTTTCTGTATTTTTGGGAATTGCAGGCTATATGAGCCGCACCGGGCATATCTTCAGTTCGATGATTCTGTTTGAAACCTTCAAGGAACTTGTCTTTACCCTGCTGGTGGGAGTGGGCATTTTCATCGTGCTCTGGTTTTTGATTAAGGTGCGTTACAATGTCAGAAAAGATGACAGTGACGACGAGGAAAGCTTTCTCTATGCCGTGATGTCTAATCATCCCACGCCCTCTGTGGAGATTATGTTCATCGTGGTGGGCGTGATTGCCATCGGAATCGGCGTCTGCATGCACTTTCATCTGCCTTTTATGCTGGCGACCATCACGGCAGGTTTTCTGATTTCCAACTATCACTCCCACGCTGTTTTTGACAGCCTTAAAATCAAGAATGTCATGCCTCTCTTCAACCTGTTCTTTTTTGCCCTCATCGGCGCTGGCATCAGGATTGAGCTTGTTTCTTTCAGAACCATGCGTTTTGCCCTGGTGTATATTATTCTGCGCAGCATTGGAAAGTTTGGCGGAACCTGGCTCGCCTGCAAATACAGCAAACTGGATCCCAAAGTCACGGCAACTTTGCCCCGTCTGATGCTGCCGCAGGCAGAACTTGCCGCCATTGAAGTTTTACTGGTAGCTAATTTACTGCCCGGCGACCTGTTTGTCAATGACATGGTAAACACGATTGTAGTCTCATTGATTGTGTTTCAGGTCTTTGGCGCCTGGCTGTCTGAAAAGACTCTCATCCGCTGGAAACACTGGATTACCGGCGAATTGGAAGCCCTGGAAGCTGATCCTAACACCAAAGAAATCGCCGCTTTCAAAAAACTGCTCAAAGACCACATCATCTCTATCAATGCCTCGTCCCACGAGGATGTTATTCATCAACTCAGCGATTACATCGTCAGTCAGAAAGTAGTATCCGACCCCAAGGAAATCTCTGATGCCATTCTGGAGCGGGAACAACTGATGAGCACCGCTATCGGCAAAGGCATTGCCCTGCCGCATTGCAGACTTCAATCTGTTATGCAGCCCTATGTTATCTGCGCTTTACTGCAGCAGCCCGTGGATTGGCAAGCGCCTGACAAACACCCTGTGGACTTGGTTTTCCTGGTTGTCACACCGATGGAAAATCCCGAAATCTATCTGCAAAACCTGCGCACCATCAGCACCACCCTCAAGGCAACCAAGTTCCATACCGGCATCAAACACGCCTTTCACCGCAACAAGGTTTCTGAGTACCTGCAGCACCTGAAGTAAAAATCAGGCTTGCACACAAAGATTATTTTATGCTGTTTCTTGCAGCTTTCCGGAAAGTGAACGGTGCCTCAGTCAGAATAGCTAAAATATTTATCATTTTAGCATTACACTTCAGAAATATATCTCTTCCGAGAAACATCTTGACAAAACACACAGAAACATTTTTCCTATAATTATTGGCTGCATAGCC
>JAWOHU010000266.1:0-3253 GCA_046485025.1 Cloacimonadaceae bacterium (SeqCode)
AGAAGACGAAGACCCCTTCGAAGTCATCATTCACAATGTCAAACATGAAAAAGGCGTCAAAGATGATTTGGATCTGACTACGGAGGATTTGAAGAATCTCGTGACTCTGTTCAAAAAAGCTGTGAAGGACAATACCGGTCACGATTTTCCGGATGACCCCTGGGAACAGCTTTGGGGCTCAGTTTTTGCCGTTTTCAACAGCTGGAACAATGACAGAGCACAGTATTACAGGGCTCTGAATAATATTCCTGAGGAGTGGGGCACTGCCGTCAATGTGCAGGCAATGGTTTTTGGTAACATGGGCGAATCTTCCGCTACGGGAGTGGCTTTTACCCGTGACGCCGCCACCGGAGAAAACATTTTTACAGGTGAATATTTAATCAATGCACAGGGCGAAGACGTGGTTGCCGGAATCAGAACTCCTCAGCAAATCACATTGGAAGGATCACGCCGCTGGGCTGAACTGGCAGGTGTTTCCGAAGATGACAGAAAAGCGAAATTCCCATCTCTGGAAGAAACCATGCCGCAAGTTTACAAAGAGCTGATGGAGATACAGGTAAAACTGGAAAATCATTATAAAGATATGCAGGACATAGAATTCACGATTCAGGACGGTAAGCTCTGGCTGCTGCAGACCCGTAACGGAAAACGCACCGGCGCTGCTATGGTCAGAATCGCCATGGATTTGTTGCGTGAAGGCAAATTAGATGAAAAAAGCGTTCTGCTCAGAATGGAACCCAATAAGCTGGACGAGCTGTTGCACCCTGTATTCAAAAAAGAAGCTCTGGCAAAAGCCAAAGTCATTGCTAAAGGACTTCCCGCCTCTCCCGGCGCTGCCACTGGTCAGATAGTTTTCTTTGCTGACGAAGCTGAACACTGGGCTGCAGAAGGTAAGAAAGTAATTCTCTGCCGCATTGAAACTTCTCCGGAAGATTTACGCGGCATGAATGTGGCGCAGGGCATTCTGACTGCCCGCGGCGGAATGACTTCACACGCTGCCGTGGTGGCACGCGGAATGGGCAAATGCTGCGTTTCAGGAGCAGGCGCTATCGTAATAGATTACAAAATAAGAACTATGACAGTGGACGGTCATACCTACAATGAAGGAGACTGGATTTCTCTAAACGGTTCCACAGGTCAGGTGCTGGAAGGTAAAATCGAAACTCAGGACCCCGAAATGAGCGGAGACTTTGGCAAAATCATGGAACTGGCTGAAAAATTCACTCAAATGAGCGTCCGCACCAATGCTGATACTCCCCACGATGCAGAAGTCGCCAGAAACTTCGGAGCTAAGGGTATCGGTCTGACCAGAACTGAACATATGTTTTTTGAAGGTGACAGAATCAAAGCCATGCGTGAAATGATTCTGGCTGATGACGAAGCAGGACGCCGTAAAGCACTGGAAAAGATATTACCTTTACAAAGAACAGACTTTGAAGGTATCTTTACCGCCATGAATGGTTTCCCTGTTACGATTAGATTATTAGACCCGCCCTTGCATGAATTTGTTCCTCAGGAAGAGGCAAATCAACTCGAAATGGCAAATGAGATGGGCATTGATGCTAAGAAGGTCAAAGTCAAGGTGGATTCTCTGCATGAACTCAATCCGATGCTGGGTCATCGAGGTTGCCGTTTGGGAATCACTTATCCTGAAATTACTGAAATTCAAGCCAGAGCCATTATTGAAGCCGCTCTAAATGTCAAAGCCAAAGGCATCAAAGTTATTCCCGAAATTATGGTGCCGCTGATTGGCACTGTCAAGGAATTCGAGATGCAGGAAGACATTATCCGCACCACAGCGGAAAAGGTATTTGCTGAAAAGGGCGATAAGATTGAATACTTGGTGGGAACGATGATAGAAATTCCCCGGGCTGCTCTGACCGCTGACTTGATTGCTGAAAGAGCAGAATTCTTCTCTTTCGGAACCAATGACTTGACTCAGATGACGTTTGGCTACTCACGTGACGATGCCGGAAAATTCCTACCAACATATCTGCAAAAGGGTATCCTCAAGAATGACCCCTTCCAGATTCTGGACCAGGAAGGTGTCGGTCAGTTAGTCAGAATGGGCACAGAAAGAGGACGTAAGACACGTCCCGAACTCAAGGTCGGAATCTGCGGCGAACACGGTGGCGAGCCCAGCTCGGTGGAATTCTGCCACAACGTTGGAATGAACTATGTCAGTTGCTCACCTTACAGAGTTCCGATTGCCAGAGTTGCCTCCGCTCAGGCTGCCCTCAAAAATTTAAGATAAGAAAATCAGGATAAAAAAAAGGCTGACCTTAACAAGTCAGCCTTTTTGTTTTGCTTAAGAAAAATCAGGGAAGCCAGTTTTCGTTGATGAACTTCTGAGATATCTGGTCGCTTTCGTCCTTGCCGATGCGGTATTGCTTGGCACTCAGACTATAGACCAGAGCAGCGCCCTGCTTGCCGAAAGCTGGTTTGGTCTCAGCCACGACTGTACTGTCATCCGAGACAATCGAATATTCAAAATAGTCTGATTCAATCATGCTGCCCAGATTTAGCTGAGAGATATCCGGATAGTAACCATTTTCCGGGTTATTTCTGAAATCTTCCGCTTTATCACCAATCGACTTGAGCATTGTGGCAGCTTCGCTGACTCTGACGCTGCTGATTTTTGCCTGCCGGACAGGGATAATAAATACAAATATCAAGCCCACCAACAGAATTATTGATAACAGCTCTGTCAAAGAGAACTTCGATTTGGCTTCAGACATAGTTTTATTTTGTTGCTTGTCTGTCATTAAATCCTCCAGTTAATAAATCCACTTATTGCATTATTTTTAATGGTGCTTTTTTGTCAAAGGAATTTCTAAAACCTGAAACTTCGCTGCAGCATAACCTCGTGTGAATTCAATTCTCTTACAGGTCTGATGCTGAATGTGTAGATTAAGCTAAGCTTCCAGGGCAGATGTAATCTGACCGAAGCGTTGTGATACCAATCCAGTTTTGTCTTGCGTGCCAGGTCAGTGGTTTCCTGCAGATGTATTTCATAATCCAGAAAGACCTTGCTGCCGATGTATTTGCCCATGGAAACGGACAGATTGTTCAGCAGAACAGAAGAACTGAACTGAAGAATATCTGCGTTGATACTGCCGGCGTCTGAAAAAGCGCCCCCGTCATTATCATTGGAAGTGAATTCGACAAACAGGTTCTGCACAAAACCGGTGCTGATGGAAAAGCTATCCAGTTTCAGGAATCTCCTGATGCGGTTTTCCACCGGACTGAGAAA
>JAWOHU010000005.1:0-3221 GCA_046485025.1 Cloacimonadaceae bacterium (SeqCode)
CAAGTGCCCCGAGCATGTTCCGGAGGGGGCCGCTGCGAACTTGCGGCCTTCCGCTTTGGAGCATCAAGCTGTTTTGGGGAGTGCTTGCTTTGGCATCGCTGCTGGGCATGCTGTCTCTGTTCAGCAGTGTGGAAAGCCTGCAATCCGACTACGAATTACTGAAAGAAAGCAGTAATTTGTTTTCCGGCATCTTTGGCGCTAATGCCATCAGTTTTGACAATCCGATTGGTGTGTTTGGCGTCCTGATTGGCAACCTGCTGGTTTTTCTGTTCGGCAGGATTTTCACTTTGCTGTCTCTGTTTATTCTTTTTATTATTTCTCTGCACGGTTTTGTCTATCCCGAGCAGCCTGAAACCCGGTTCCGCGGCTTTTTGCTCATCATTATCATGTTTTGTGTTCAGTTAATCCTGATTAACCATAAATGGAACTACGAATTTGGCTCAGGATGGCTGCCCTGGGGTGTCTGGTTTCTGTTAAAATCAATTTTCAGCCGCGTCGGCGGACTGATTATTGTCATAGGCGCTTCCATTCTGGGTTTCATTATGGTCTTTGGCTATGAGACCATCAAGCAGAAGATTCTGGAAGGCTGGGAAAGCTATTTGCGCTGGAAGGAAACCAAAGTTATGGAACAGCCCTCCCAGCAGCCTTTTGTCTTGCAGAATCCTGACGGTCCCTCCATTACAGACCACGTCTCAAGACAGCAGGAAGAAACTAAAAAGAATGAGGCAACTGAACCTCCCAAACAGTCTTCAGAAACTGAGAAACCGCCTCTGATTATTCCGCCCAAAACCAAAGAGCGCCGCGTCTTTCCTCAGCCTCCTGATGCAGGAGAACTGGACGACATTGACAGCGGCAGAGAATATGTCATGCCCTCCATTCCCGATTTTCTGGAAAGCCCTGTCAAGCTGACCAGAAGGGACAGAGAGGAGATTGAGAATCAGATTAAAACGACCAGCCGCATCCTGATGGAAAAGCTGGCAGAGTTTGGCATTGAGGCGGAAGTCATCAATGTCAACATCGGTCCTATCATCACGCAATATGAGATTCGTCCCGCCCCCGGCGTCAAGGTCAGCAAGTTTTCCTCTCTGGCAGACGATTTGGCGCTCGCTATCAAGGCAAAATCCATCCGCGTGCAGGCTCCCATTCCGGGCAAAGGCCTGATCGGCATTGAAATTCCCAATCTGACCCGCGATACCATATACTTAAGAGACATCCTGCTCTCAGATGAAATGAACACTTTTGATTCCAAACTGGCTTTCGGACTGGGCAAGGAGATTTCCGGCAAACCGGTGGTCACAGATCTTGCCAGGATGCCGCATCTGCTCATTGCAGGCGCCACCGGTAGCGGTAAAAGCGTCTGCATCAACACCATCATCATGAGTCTGCTGATGCGCACCAAACCTGAAGAACTGCGTCTGGTCCTGATTGACCCCAAACGCGTCGAACTGGCAGGCTACAACGACCTTCCGCACCTCATTGGTTCTGTGGTTACGGACAGTGAAACCGCTCTGGAAACTATGTATTGGGCTGTCAAAGAAATGGAGCGTCGCTATGAACTGCTGCAGGAAGTCAAGGTGCGCGATATCATTGCCTTCAATGAAAAAGCCGAAGAACTGGAAGAGTTTAACAAACTGCCCTATATCATCATTATTATTGATGAATTTGCCGACCTCATCATGACTTCCGGCAAGGACATCGAACTGCCCATAACCAGGCTGGCTCAGATGGCGCGTGCCGTCGGCATGCATCTGATTTTGGCCACGCAGAGACCTTCCATCAAAGTTATTACAGGTATCATCAAAGCGAATTTCCCTGCCCGCATCGCCTTCCAGGTCTCTTCCAAAGTGGATTCCAGGGTCATTCTGGATATGATTGGCGCAGAAAGACTCTTGGGACAGGGTGACATGCTCTTTATGCCGCCGGGCAAAGCGATGTCGGAACGCATCCATGGCGCTTTTGTCAGTGACCACGAAATCGGCCGCGTCTGCGAATACCTCAAAACCCAGCCCAAACCACGTGACGAAATCACCATCGTCAGTCCAGACCGCAGTGAAATGAGTTTTCTTGATTATGATGACGAACTTTTCCCTGAAGCAGCCAAAGTGGTTGTTTCCGCCAATCTTGCCTCAGTTTCTATGTTACAGCGTCATTTCAAGATCGGCTATGCCAGAGCCGGCAGATTGATTGACATGCTGGAAAAAGCCCACATTGTGGGACCGCACCTGGGCAGCAAATCCCGTGACGTGCTGGCTACCATGAACGACCTTAAAATGTATGGAATTACAGATGAAAATTAAAATCCTCCTCATTACAGTTGTTTTTCTGCTTGGCTTAACTGCTCTGCAGTCAGTTAATTTGGATGAAAGCTACGGCAAAATGCTGGCTGCTTATGGCAAACTCAACTCCTGGCAGGCGGAGATCAGGCAGACCAATTATTTCAAGGATTCCGAAACTACGCTCAATTCCACAGGCAATTTCTATTATCAGAAAGGCAGGATAGCCATTCGTTATGACAAGCCGAATGAACAGTATCTCCTGGTTCAGGACGGCAGGGTGACCGTTTATGACAAATCCGCCCGGACTGCAGTGAGGACAAAGCTCACCGCTCAGGTGCAGTCGCTTGATCCGGTGCAGATCATCAAAACATACTGGGAAGGCTCGGAAAAGACCATTGTTGCCGGTAAGAACAACCAACTCACCATCACCCTGGTGCCCGGGCTGGATAAACAGGTTAAAAAACTTGTGTTCAACCTGGACTCTCGGACCGGCTATGTAAACCAGCTCAGCTATACAGATGCGCAGGATAATTCGGTCGGATTAAGCTTTATCAAGACCAAATTCAATCAGAAAATTCCTGATTCTGTCTGGAAACTGCCCATTCCCCCCAATGTCAAGATCATGGAATTCTGATCTTTCGTTTGAGCACAACCTTTGCATTTCCCTTTATAGTAGGATTGGGAACGCAGTTTGCATATATAATGAGACGGCAGCAGGTTCGTGCTTGTAGCTCAGCGACAGCTTGGGGAATACCCCCTTGGCTCTCCCGGCCGGGCACAGGCAATAAGCAGGAAGAGATGAGGAAAAAAGCATGAAAGCATTGATCATGGCAGGCGGAACGGGAACCCGTTTCTGGCCGGTGAGCAGAAAAAGCCGCCCCAAGCAGTTTCTCAAGATTGCGGGGGAGAAGAGCATGCTTCAATTGACGGTTGAACGCCTTAAAG
>JAWOHU010000086.1:0-7554 GCA_046485025.1 Cloacimonadaceae bacterium (SeqCode)
TCAACATTGTAGCCGTCAAAGTTCTCATCTTTATTTAAGAATTCATAAGGCGGAAAAAACATATCGCCGCCGACTCTGACAACCTTCTTGAAAGGTGCATCCTGAGCAGATGCAGAAAGGATTAACAGGAGCAAGGTTAGAAAAATCAGGCTGAATTTTCGTGTCTGCATTGATTCCTCCCCGGAAATCACAAACTTTCTATTCTGTTCAGATAGCCAGGCATATCAAATTTACGCTTCAGACCGCTATCCTTCATGATTCTGACATTACCAAAGATAGGATTGGACTGCCAGGCTCTATCGTGCTTGCCAAAACACCAGGCGATGCCTGCATACCCATTGGGATCGCGTCCATCCAGTTCATATTTATCGTTCAGGTATTGAGCAATGGCAAAGGCGTCTTCCGGATCCGGCGTCCATTCAATTATTTTTTTGCCCCAATACATTCTCATGTAACCATGCATTTTGCCGGTTTTGACCATTTCCATTTGAGCCGCATTCCAGTAAACATCATGCGTTTCCGCTTTTTCCAGAGCGTCAACACCATAAATATACGGCCTGGGGTCAGAGGAATGTTCCCGCAGGGTGGAACGCGCCCAGACTGGCAGGACGGAATACTGGTCATAGTCATCGTTGAAATGACAGAAATTCATACTCAGTTCACGCCGCACAATCATTTCCTCAAACAGCACCAGAGCGCTGTTGACACGTGGATCAGAATGTGTCCCGGGTTTATATTTGACAACCAGATTCCAGAACTCTCTATGCGAGACATCGAGAGCCTTAATCACCTTGGCCAGAATTTCCAGCACTGATATCTGGCCAAAATGCAGATATGGACTCAGCTTGCTCTGACAGTCTTTTCCGGGATCATTGCGCTGGTCATAATAAACGTCCAGCAGGTTTTTAACAAAGTATTTCAGATGTTTGACAGCTTCACTGTGACCGCCCTGATAGTGTTCAGAATTACTGACTGACATATCTGTCCGGGGCAGCAATGACATTATGTTAAAATTATCGGTAGAGCCTTTTTGTAAAAGGCTTTCTGTCAAATCAAAATCCTGGGTCAGAAGGTTTCCTGACACCTGCAAAAATTTGTGAATCTTATCCCGCAGCACTTTGGCATTATAAGCTTCTTTTTGCATAATCAGTTCGACGGGAAAGAGCACCTCGCTTTCCACTTCCAGCATCTGACAATCAACTTCGGCAGCAATCTGGCGGCGGCAGTTTCTTTGAATCCTGAGATAGCCTTGGTCGGTAATCAGCAAAGCAGCATCCTGAGCAGCTTTGACCACTGTGTCAACCCATTTGCCCTTGCTGATGATCGTTTCAATATTTCGGTTTTTTAAGGTATGAAAAGTCTCAGACAAACCTTGCAGCATAAAGTTATAGTGACGTAAGTTGGCATTGGGGAATTCAGTAGTTACCACAAACAGAACGACCAGAGGCAGGTCAAAAGCATTGGCCTGAGTGACGGCAAAATCCAGAGCCTGATTATACTGTGCTCTTTGCGCCTGCTGCATCCAGTAGAGCACATACTTGCCCTGCTTCAGTTCTTTGTCGCTAAGTCTGTGATTTCTGTCCTGAATCAAGTCAGATTTCCTCCCGTCTCCCTTCTATCTGCTGTAAAACCATAAATTTATCCATTGTTTTATGCTTATTCCCTGATTGCATAGACGTCAAGCCTTTTTTTATCCTATCATCCCTGCCTGCCGCGAAGAGGCATCCCGTTGAGTTCCCCCGCCTGGCCATAAGAGCACAGGAGCAGGTTAAGGGGAGACCGAAAGAAACAGGCTTTGGAATAGATATTGCACAAATCAGAAAGGTGCAGGAAAAAAATAAAACTTGCCAAGAAAACAGGTGCGGCAGTTTTTAACAAACACAGGAAAAAACTGCTGAAATTGCAGGAATAAACAGAGGATTTGATGATAGTATTAATCCTGGCGACAATAGCCGTGGTGCTGTATTGGACGCTGGAATATCTGCGCCATCAGAGCAATGTGAGGGCAATTCCCATCAGGATTCACGTCAATGGCACACGCGGAAAATCGAGTGTGACAAGGCTGATAGCTGCCGGTCTGAGAGCAGGAGGAAAACGCACTGTTGCCAAAACTACGGGAACTTTGCCGCGCGTAATCCTTCCTGACGGACGCGAAGCTGCCATAGTCAGGTTGATGGGTGCCAATATCATTGAGCAGAAATACATATTCAGACATGCTTTGGAATTGAAACCGGAAGCCATTGTGATTGAATGTATGGCGGTGAATCCCATTTTTCAGTGGATTACAGAACGCAAGTTTGTGCGCTCCACCATTGGCGTGATCACAAATTGCCGGGCTGACCATGTCGATGTTATGGGTGCGACGGTGCAGAGCGTGACCATGAGCCTGAGCAATTCTCTGCCTCCTAATGGGATTTGCTACACAGCGGAAGAGCAGAATTATGCAATTCTGAAAAAGATGGCTGATAAATACCACACCAGGCTGCACAAAATCCGTCCCACCGATGTGACGCAGGAAGAGCTCTCCAGATTCCGGTATATCGAGCATGCAGAAAATGTGCAGCTTGCCCTTGCCGTCTGTGCAGAAGCAGGTATCCCGCGTGAGGTTGCACTCAAAGGAATGCAGGAAAGCAATCCGGATGCCGGAGCTCTGAAAAAATACTTGATTCGTGACGGCAATAAAACCATCAATTTCTACAACGTGTTTGCAGCCAACGATCCTGATTCTTCAGCCCAGATTATTAATATGATTACCGGGCACTTGACTGACGTGGAAAAAATCATCATCATCAACAGCCGGGCTGACCGCTTTTTCCGTTCCCAGCAACTGGTGAATGCAGTCAAGCCGCTGGATTTTTCCTACCTTTTCCTGACCGGCGAAATTCACGATAAAGTGGAAGCTTACGCTCTGCATCAGGGCATACCCAAACAGAAAATAGTGGCGCTGGGTTCGCCTCTGACTGACGTTATTTACAAAAAAATTCTGGAATTGACAGACAAGGAATCCCACGTCATCGGCATTGGTAACATGGCAGGTCAGGTTTATTATGGAGCGCAGATTGTGGCGCACTTCAAACATAGAATGAAACAGTCAAATAAAAACATCAAGCAAACAGAGAAGCAAGGAGCTGTATAGTGATTGAAGCAGCAGTAGGTTTGGGTGTAATCATCAGTTTACTTTTCACTGAATTATTGGGAGCCTCGGCAGGCGGTATTGTCGTTCCAGGCTATATAGCTCTGTATCTGGACAAGCCTTTACAGATATTAGGAACGCTGGTTGTCAGTCTGCTGACCTGGGGCATTATCAGAATCATTGGGATTTTTACTTTGCTCTTCGGAAAACGCAGAATGGTACTTAGTATATTAGTCGGTTTTATTCTGGGCTATGCCTCCCGCAACCTGATTTTTCACGGCACGACGGTTTATGATTTACAGATGCAGTCCATCGGCTATATAGTTCCGGGGCTGATTGCCAACTGGTTTGAGCGCCAGGGCTTTATGAAAACTCTGTCCACGATGATGATTGCGGCAGTGCTGGTCAGATTGATTCTGATGGTTATTTTTGCAGGGGAGGTGTAATCATGTTTCGTCCTTCACTAAGGTCTGACCGTGCCCTGATTGCGCTGCTGGTGCTGAGCATCATCCTGTTTGTCATTGCGCAAATCAGTTATAAGTATATTCGTGCCAACTTCTATGATGAAAAGGTTCAGGCTGCCAATCTGATGAATGAATATCTGGAAACCATCAGGACAGAACTGAACTCCAGAGACTTTGTCTTTGACCCCATTGACGACCACTTCAATACAGGGCTGATTGGCAATAAACTAAGTTCCATCACCACCTCGCGGGGAGCTCTTTCAGAAAAGCAGACAGCCCTCAATCCCAATCTGGCGGCTGCTTTTATCCAACTGCTCAAAAACGCCAAAGTCAAACCCGGCGATTATGTGGCAGTCGGTCTCACAGGTTCGAATCCAGGCACCAATCTGGCTCTCTATGCAGCAATGTCTGTGCTTGAACTCAAGCCGGTTATCGTCACAGCGGTCAGTTCTGCCATGTATGGAGCCAATCGTGAAGACTTGACCTGGCTGGATATCGAAACTATTTTGAAAAAAGCAGGCAAAATTGATTTCAGCAGCACCTATGCTTCCTTCGGCGGCAGGGACGATTTAGGCATCGGACTTTCCGACAGCGGTATCGAAGCTATGCGTGATGCGATGCGCAGAAACAATGTGCCTCTGCTCTCTGGCAACAGTCTGAATGACAACATTGACCTGCGCATGAAAGCATATCAGGAAGTGCTTCCCCAAGGGACGCGCTATCGTCTGTTTATAAATATCGGCGGCGGTCTTGCCAATATCGGCAGCAATGTGAATGCCAGGCTCATTCCTGAAGGCATCAACCGCAAGCTGGCAGAAAAACCCTTTGACCAGGAAGGCGCAGCAATGCTCTTTGCCAAAAAGAATGTTCCGGTGCTACACATCGTACGCATTCTGAGACTGGCGCGTGATTATGACCTGCCAATTGCTCCTGACAGCCAGCCTAAACCCGGCGACGGCAATATCTTCAGCAGCAGGATTCACAATACACTTGTAACAAGCATCTGTCTGTTTGTTCTGGTGGCTGCTATCATTGCTGTGGTGCTGTTTGACAGGAAGGACAGGCACTTCATGGCAAATCTGGTCGACCCGGATGAAGAATTATAATTTGGAGAGATATTGAATGCTACCTTATAAAATTAAACATATCATCATAGTCACTTTAATCCTGACCGCGGTGCTGAGTCTCAGTGCCGTGGCACTCAGATGGAAACCCATGACCTTTGACAATCCCGGCACCAGACGCCTGCTCAAAACGTCCACAGGCAACTACTACTTCTACCGCTCCCTGCCTGAAAAAAGCATGTATCTCGATATCAGAGACCTGACTGCTGTGGAAATCCGCGCCATCAGCAAAGCGCCTGTCAAGAACCCTCAGTTTATCATCAAGTCTGACAACCAGCGCGTAGTTTATGATTTGAAGCTGATTGCTGTCTCTGACGAGTATCAGATTTATGAGCCTATCAGGATTACTCTGCCTCCCGGACTGACCAGACTCGAACTCATCTGCTATTACAGCAGCATCTACTTCAGAGCCTTTCAGCCTGTAACCGTGCAGAGTAAAAAGCCTAAAGTACCTTCCCTGAAAATCATAGATAGTGCCGGTGATTACACTCTCAAACGCGAAAGCCATCAGAGTAAATACTTTGGCTTCAATGAAAAGCAGAGCCTCACTTTCCAGGTCAACCAAGGCTTTCCTTTCACTCTTTATATTAGGGCGCAGCTTAAGGACAGAGAAATTCCCATAGTTGGCTTGTATGAAGACGGCAAGCTGATTAAAAAGATAACTCTGTCGCAGAAACGGACCAATACCTACTCTGTAGAAGGCATTCCACACCTGACCATAGGCAAGAGGGAAGATTTTTATGCCCGTGAAAAAGTCATGACTTATGAACTGAAAGCTCTGTCCGGACACCTCTTCATAGCCAAACCTCTAATCAGGAAAACCAAATAGGTGCTGTTATGAGTTTTATCCCAAGCGATGAACTGAAGAACCTGTCAGATGCTCTGCCGGAAAGCGCCTCCGGGCTTTATCAAACCACCAATCCGGAAGCTGCAAACCTCAGTTCTGACAGCAGAGTGACAAGCAATAACGGCAAGCCAAGCAAGCCGTCTATTAGAAAGCCAAAAGCCTTCCGTCCCATCATTCTGACTCTGCTCTTTCTGCTGCTGAACGGCTCTGTGCTGCTCTTCGGGCAGTTCAATGCTGCTATCAACATGGGCTTGACTTATACTGACAACGCCTTTCAGCTTTCCTCCTATGATTTGCAGAGAAATGAGGATAGGCATCCTGACCTCGATTTTGTTGAATCTGCCGATGACGTCGTGCTCAATATGAGATTCAACGGCTCTTATGACACGCATTGGCGCTGGTGGAAAATTAAGCCCTCCATCCAGCTAAACGGCAGCCAGTATGTTCTGAACACTTCCAAACAGAGAGTCAGTGCTCTGGCTGGCATCAAAGTCAGCCGCCTGCTGGGCGATTTCGGCATTTATTATGGCTACTATCCTGACGTCTACATCCGCAACTACACTGACACTGACGGCACCGGCAAATCGGAAAGATACAGTTATGACAGAAATCACTACCGCGCCGACCTCAGAATCAGACCCATAAAGACCGGAACCGCCTTTCTGCAATACCGCAAGGACGTGTATTATTACAATCAGTTCTTCACAGAATACGACGGCGACATCGACACCTGGATTGCTGGCTGGCAGCAGAATTTCCCCACTTTCTATCTGGATGCCTCATATTCCTTCAGAGTCTATGAAACTGAGCAGGGCGTTAGCTTCGACAATCCCGAGGACGCGTCCTACGAAAGCAATGTTTATGACTTTGGCATTTTGCTCAAGAAAATGGATTTGGACAGCCGCTATCCTTCTCTGAAATGGAGACCGGAATTGGATTTGAGATTTGAGCAGCGCTACTATCAGGGCGGTGATAGCTGGCACCGCAACAGGACTGACAATATCAACACCACCACAGCGAAGCTGCATTTCTATCCCTGCGCCAGATGGAATTTATCTCTTGACTACTCTCACATCTTCCGCAATGTTGATGCAGCCTACTCAAGTGTCAGAAAATACAAGGAATACAGCGAGAACCGGTTCGCCCTAAATGCCGGCTACAAGTTCTGAACAAACAGGCAAAGCACACTCAGCAAAGGAGTTGGAAATGACATTCAGGCAGGAAACAGACCCCGTAAAGCTCAGAGAATTTCTCGACATGGTGGAAAACCCCAAGATTGAAATCAGACGTTATAAAAACCCCGTCCTGGTTTGGGGCATCAAGGAAGGCACTGTCTATTATTCCTTCTGGGAACAAGATATCCTGGACCGCTTCGGAATTGATAACGTGGACGGATGGGACTATGAAGAAGACCTGCTCTTTTGTCCCGACTGGGCTGGCGACCAGGAAGCAGACTGGGCTGACGAACTTGACGACGACGAGGATGAGGATGACCTGAGCTGCCTGAGCGAAATCATTATCCGGGATGAGGACTGAGTTTGCCATTCTGGGCGGTGGTGCCTGGGGTCTTGCCCTCGCCAAACTGCTCAGCGAAAACGGTCATCAGGTCAGGGTCTGGGAATATAATCAGGAGTTTGTCAAGCTGCTTCGGCAGACCCACTCCAATCCCTTTCTGCTGAAAGATGTCACCCTACCCGACAACATCTTTTTCTCCCACGATTTTGCCGAAGTCCTGACTCCTGAAACGGGGTTTATCATCTTTGCCATACCTGCTCAATTTTTGCGTGCTTCTGTAAAAAAAGCTGCTCCATTAATAGAAAAACTACCCAATTTGAAAGCTGTCATCAATGTCGCCAAAGGCATTGAGGAGCATTCTCTCAAGCGCATGTCCGAAGTTCTGGCAGAAGAGTTATCACCTGCTCTGGCAGAAAAAATAGTCTGTCTCTCAGGGCCTTCACACGCTGAGGAAGTGGCGCGCCGGGTTCC
>JAWOHU010000135.1:0-3059 GCA_046485025.1 Cloacimonadaceae bacterium (SeqCode)
CAGGAACGTCCATTCCAGCCAGTTTGGCAATCTCTTTAGCATGATTTCCGGAAGCATTGATCAGTTGTCCGCAGACGTATCTGTCTTTATTGGTGATGACTTCAATAACCTTGCCATCAATCATTTTGAGTTCAGTTACTTTTTCACTAAAATGAAACTCTGCACCCAGGCGTTTTGCTCTGAAGTAGAAAGCCATGGCAGCCAGGAGGGGAGAACAGCTTCCGTCCTCTGGAGAGTAGGTCGAACCTCTCAACTCCTTCATAGTAATGCCGGGAACAAGTTCGTTGTATGCTTCCGGAGAAATCCATCTGATGTTTAGACCAAAGCTGAGCTGAATCTGCATCAGGTCTTTCAGGATTTTCTCATCTTTTTCTGTATAGGCGGGATAGCTGTAGCCGTTGGAAAGCCAGCCCAGGTCATCGCCATAGGTCTCTTTCCAGGTCTTGAAAATCTCAATGCTGCGCTGACAGACTGATATCTTGCCATAATCAGAATGCGTGGCTCTGACGCCGCCGATGGCTTTTTTATTGTTCTGCTGGCTGGGAGCGTGTTCCTCATCCAGAACCAGCACCTTGAGTTTTTTCTCTGCCAGATACATGGCAGCAGGAATTCCTATTGAGCCAGCGCCGACTATGATTACATCGTATGTTTTCATCTTCATTGCCTGCCTTTACTTCGCACCCGGAAACTTGTCTAAGGACACTTCAATAAAGACAGGTCTCTTGGTATTGGGGACCACGTCTGTGACAGGAATTCCTTCTTCCCGCAGCAGGTTTTTGATGAGAACCTCACAAGTTTTGGCGCCGCAGGGTCCCATGCCTGCTCTGGTAATAGCTTTTAATTGATTCAGGTCCGTGATACCTTCTCTGATCAGGTCTCTGACCTCTTTGACAGAAACCCTTTCACAGAGACATATCATCGCTTCATCAGACAGCTTTTCAGGAATGACAGTCTGCGCCAGAGATTTGCTGACAGACTCATCCTGAATGATAAAGGAAACAACACGGCGGGCAAGGTCAGCCGGAACTTTCACCTTAACCAGTTGTGTCTTTCTGGCTTTATTGAAAAGGATTTCCGTCACTTCATAGCTGCCAAGATTATTTCCGTCGATGTCAACAACTTCGATTTTGTCTGCAACTTTGACAGGATAATTTCCTACCTCGTAAGGCATGGTGACTGTCGGAAATGCTTTATCTTTTCTGAAGTCCACAAGTGTGATAGCCAGTCCGGGACAGATCAGCAGGCACTTGTTGCAGCCGATGCAACTGCCCTTGTAGAGCGGAACGCCCATCAGTGTGTCGTCTTCAATAACGATGGAATTGGTGGGGCAGACAGTGGTGCAGGGATTGCAAGGTATTTCCTGCAGACAGTGAATGACGGGAAAAACTCCTTCAGCTTTGGACAAATCCTGATAGGGAAAGATTTTGCCGGGATGCGATTTCAGAACTTCAGCTTTTTTATACCACTCGTCAGGAATTGTTTCCACATCTGCGCCTGCGTCTTTGGCAATGATCAGTCCTGCGATTTTACCATTGAACATGGCAGAACTGGCTTCCGCAATCTCCAGAGCGTCTCCTGCTGCATAAACCGGAAGCCCTGCCTGTTCTGCCTCCAGAGTGAATTCGTTCAGGGAATCCAGACCCACGGCAATCAGAATTGTATCACAGGCAAAGGTTTTTTCCGTTCCGGAAATAGGTTTGAAGTTTTTATCAATCTGCGCGATAGTGATGGACTGAACAGTCTCATCGCCATTGGCGGAAAGGATCGTATGTGATGTATAAATCGGGACGCCCAGTCTTTTAAGTTTATCGGCATGAACTTTGTAACCGCCGCATTGGGGCATTGCTTCTGCCAGACCCACAACTTCGATTCCTGCCTGCAGAGCGTGATAGCCTGCTATCAGACCTACGTTGCCGCCTCCGATAATGAAAAGCCGCTCCGTAGGTCTGACCAGGTCTCTGTTGACAAGGGTTTGAAAAGCACCGGCTCCATAAATTCTGGCTAAATGGTTGCCTGAAAAACGCAGGAATTTTTCTCTCGCACCTGCCGCATTCAAGATTCTCTGTGGTTTGATGAGTTTATAGACACCATCTTTCAGAACTCCGACCTTTTTATCTGAGAAGACAAACAATGCGGTGCTATTAACCCAAAGTGTTACGGAAGGCAGTTTTGACACTTCTTCAGCCAGCAGTTTGCCAATGTCGTTGCCTCTGGTGCCGGCATTGGAATCCTCTTCTGAGCCAAAGAACTTATGCGTCTGCAGGACGAGTTTGCCGCCCAGGTCAGTTTTGTCGTCTATTAATAGCGTTTTGATCTTGTGCTTGCCTAATTCTATGGCTGCAGAAAGCCCGGAAGGTCCGCCGCCGATAATCAGGACCTCTGTCTCAAGCTCTTCTATGGCTTCAAACTGCAAAGGATTATTGTCCTCAGGAAGGTGGGGAAGACCATCAGCACTCAGCACAATCATGTTTTTCTGCACTGCTGTCATACAAGATTTTACAGGAATTCCGTTGGCGATGACAGTGCATTTGGCACACTGACCATTTGCGCAGAAAATGCCCTGGGCAGAACCGTCTTTATGATGATGACCAAAGACGGAAATCCCTTTGGCAATCAGGGCTGAGGATATCATTTCACCCTTATGTGCCAGTAGCGGTTGTTGATTCCAGTAAAAGGTGATTTCTTCTGTTTCCGGAACAGGCAGAATTGGGTGCTCCTTTATCCTGTGTTGCTCCATCTGAAATTAACTCCTTTGATTTTGCTATTTTTGTAGGCACAAAACTTATTGACAAGCCGCCTGTCAAGTAAAAGCTGGAAGCATGAAGTCTGATATAGCGGTATCTGATTATGTCTAAAGCCAAGGCTGACAACCTGTTGCGCAAAACCATGCGTCTTTCCACGCTGGAAGGTGTCTTTGCCCAGATTTATGGAACCTTTGCCATGATCGGCAGCAGCTTTATCGTGAAACTGATGATTCTGCTGCAAGCTGCTCCCATCCATTTTTCTCTGCTCTCATCGATAGGGCAGGTCTCGCAGATTTTTCAGCCTTTGGGAGTGGC
>JAWOHU010000242.1:0-3162 GCA_046485025.1 Cloacimonadaceae bacterium (SeqCode)
CGTCCAGAAAGTAGGACTGCGCATCAATGGCATGCAGCCAGTTGGCGATGAAAGTGATGGAATCCATTATGGTTGCATAGGTCGCAGTCGGCGCCCAAAGCTGATTTACAAATTCTGGATGGTCGACAAAAGGATTGCGGTTGCCCTGACGCTCGTGGATGCGGTTGTTACGGCGTCTTTCCCAACTGTCCGGAGGGTCGGTTACGTGCCAATTTAAAAGCGTGGAAAGTTTGCCGTAATAAGCTCCGACCGTGGGTGTAATGTCTTGCATCTCAAGGTCATAGGTGGTATCTGTGCCTTCGTAGCGGACGGACATATAAAGAACCATGCGAGCCACGTCGCCTTTTTCCTCGTCGCGCGGTTCCCAGGAATTGGTGCTGGTGTAGCAGCCTGTGTTTCCGGAGTAGCCGGTGTAGGGCGAATTATCTATGTAAGGGGTTCCGCCTTCGTCAAAATCTTTGTTGCCTTTGGCGGAATTGACAGTGGAATCGCAGGGTCTTAAATGATGTAAATCAGTGCCGGCTTTGGGGACGTCGCCAAAATCGCCATGGCTCTTAGACCAAGTGTGCTCGCGGTTCCATTGGTCCACTCCGCCGCCGGAATAGCTTTTGGGGACGGACCAGCCGGTGTAGATTTCAATGATGTTATTGGTGTTGACGCTGTCCTCGTCTGTGTATTGCAATTGAGTCCAGAGCGCGTCATAGGAGAAGGCGGTCAGGTGGGTGGTGCGTAAAAGGTTGTGCAGATTGGTTTTAAGTGTCTCGCCGGTGCCGCTGATGCCTTCGTAATAACCGTCCAGAATGGCATTCAGAGTCATCGTGCTGCGTGGATTATTGGGCGCGGGGACTGTATTATAGAGCGATTCGTCATCTTCGCCATTGTAGTCGAAAACCCTGAACCAGTAACTCGTATTGGGGGTCAGACCCGTTACGGAGACTGCGTTGATGGCTTCGCCTTCCACAATCTGGGTAGCGCCGTTATAGACAACCTGTTCGCCAAATCCTCCGTAGATGGGATTGGCGGCATAGGAGACGCCGTCGACAGGGAGAGTGAAGTTATTGGTTGTATTGATTTTAACAATGCGTCTAGCACCATTGCCGGGTGTCCAGGATGCCTGAATTGATGTGCTGCCGGGATAAAAAACCAGGTTGCTGGCTTGCAGAGAAGGGACTCCTATGTTGAGAGTTCTGAAAGTGACATTCTCGCCGTAGGAAGTGCCGCTGTCGTTGGTGCCATAAGCGCGGACATGGTAATCCATGTCAGGTGTCAGCCCTGTCATAGAGCTGATAAAGGTGCCGATGCCGGTTCCATTTGTAGTATAGTTGTCAGCCAGGGTGGGGTTGATAGTTGTGCTCCAGCAGATGCCTCTGGCTATGATTGAGGAAGCGCCGGGGTTTTCAATATTGCCTCCGGAAACGGCAGTGTCGTAAGTGATTTCAGAGACAGCGGTGGTGGTCACTATGGGCAGCTCGATGTCCTGATAATCAGTGACGATGATGTCGTGCACGTATAAAGCATGACTGGGATTGGCAAGTCTGAGCGTGGTCGGGTCTCCGATATTGATATCAAAAGAAAACGATGCTCCCATAGTGGAAATGTCTGTGAAGGTCGTTATATCCTGCCAGACAGTATCAATCAGTTTCTGCAGTTTGACAGAGCGTCCGCTGGAGCCGGCGGCTATATGAAATTCCACATGCCCGACCGAGGGAAGCTGCGGAAATTCCACAATGCCGTTTGCAGCCTGCATTTGTATCCTGCCGATGGAACAGATTCCGGTTGCCTGCGCACCGGGAGAAACGATGCAACTTACCATGTTCACAGTGCCGGCCGGAATGGGCTGCGTGTAGGTTCCGTAAGATGTATATGCCACCCAATTCTGGATGTTTTCATTGATCAAGGTCAAAGCCGGAAGCAGAGTTATGCTGAAAAACAATACGCAAAATAGTGCTGTCAACCTGCTAGTGTGACTTAATCTAAATGCTCTTTTCATAATTAGTTACCGCCAATCTCAAATTATCTTTTCTCATTCTGAACAGAGCTCTTTTCTGTCAATGAGAACATGTTTTCAGGGTTAGTCCTTTATAATATAATCAGATAAATGCAATTTGCAGACCACAGCTCAGAGCTATGGTTTTTCGGGAGAAAGGGAAAGCTCTAAGTCAGCTGGTCAGGCAGGGGGTTGTCGAGATTGAGGTCCTCGTATTGATTTATCAGCCAGGACTTCAGCGGCTCACGCATAGGCAGCCAGGTTTTCCAGCAGTTGTCTCTGTCCAGCAGGTCCAGACGCGCTGTGACAAGTTCATTTATCCACTGCGGTTTATGCGGGTGTTTGGGATAGTTGTAGAGCGGGAAATTCACGTGGATGGAATAGATTTCGATTTCCTCTTCCGAGAGCTCGTGCAGCAGCGTGCCGGTCAGGATTGCCTGATGCAGAAAGATTCTGTAGAGTTCATTCTGAATGAAAAACTCAGTCCAGACAGGATTGTCCGCCAGCCTGGCAAAATTGGCGCTCCACTTCTGCAGCAGCCCGTTTTCAGGAATTACGGTCAGCAGGCAGGCATTGAAATATGCTTTGAGCTGTTCAAAATCGACGGTAGAAATGACCGGAAAAATCCTCTCCTCAGGCACGTTTAGCAGTTCATAAATCTTTGCCCAGAATTCATCTACAGGCTCTTTCCAGGTGAGGGCAATGTTTCTGATATCCACGGGGCGGACGCCCAGTTTTCTGCCACGCGGCAGCATCATCAGGGTCGGGTCGTTCAGGAAAAGTGATTCGGCATCGCAATAGATGAGCTGTTCCACCTTGCCCATAGCATACATTTCAGCTGCGCCGGCAGCCATTGACTTCATTGCATAATAGACTTGTGATACAGGAGGAGTGAATTCAAAAGGCAGGATTTCCGCTTCCAGACTCTGCAATTCAGCCAGATTTTCAGCTTCCAGTTTGTCGTATTCGCTGTTGGGAACAAAGGCATAGACGGGTGCGGACTTGTGTTTGCCGCCATAGAGACGAATGCTGCGGCACAGCATCAGGGCATATCTTTCCTGTGCACCTGAACTGAAACTGAAGGCAAAACCCAACCTCGCAGCCATAACACCTCTCAAAGCCTAATTAATTAAGGGTCCGTCACGTCATCACAACTCGACGGACCCAAGTTCAAG
>JAWOHU010000244.1:0-4535 GCA_046485025.1 Cloacimonadaceae bacterium (SeqCode)
ATCCCGACGAGGGCATCCGCACCTGGGCGATCAGAGTGAAATCTGACCGCATCAATATACCGCTCCTGTTTAGCGTGGATGACAGCTTTGGCAGATTCACGGAAAAACTCTATCTGAGAGATAATTCCACCGCCTATATGCACGACCTGGAGACCGGTCCTTACACTTTTCAGGTCCCGGATACCAATTACAAAGGCTTTACATTATATTGGGGCAACCTGCAGCCGACAGTCTCCATAGTCAGCCTGCCCAATAGAATTTACCAGGGCGGTGCAGCTCAGATTTTCAATTTCAGTGCCAACTACAATTCGCTCATCAGTCACTTCGACGTTTCCATCCAGACTGAGACAGACAGTATTTTAGTGGCAGAAAATCTGCCCAATACCACAACCAATTACAACTACATCTTCCCCACCGATGTGCAGATGCAGAAAGCCAGACTGGTGGTGGACGGCTGGGCAAATGACGGACAGAGAATCCGGACTTATTCAGCTTATCAGTTCTCAATAATCCCGCTCAATCTGACCTATAATCCCGCGCCGGGACTGATGATGCAGGCAAACGTCTGGCCCAATTCCTCACCCATGGCAGAAACTGTGTTCGGACCCAATACCCTGGCCTGGACAATGGATTCTAACAGCAACTGGTGGATGATAACTCCTTTCAGTTTCGGGCTGGGATATTTCATTGATAAGGACAACATCTTTGAGTATACGTCCACCAACCCCATCCAGAGAGACAGTCTGTCTTTCAACATCAGGTCAGGCTGGAACATTATACCCAATCCGCATATGTGCACCTATAACGTTAAGGATTTGAAGTTCAGACTGTATGGAATCTACTATTCCTTTGCCGAGATGCTGGACCAGAACCTCGTTTCCAGCGGAGTGTATGTTTATCGGAATAATGAATATATTCTGACCGACACAATCTATGCTCAGGAGTCTTTCCTGCTCAAATACTACGGTTCCACTCATCTGATAGCTGCCATCAACTTTGCTCCCTATAACAATGGTCCGGAAATCCGTCCCATCAATCCGCTCTGGCAACTAAGATTGACCGCCAGCCAGGATGATTGTGACACAGATGATTTTGTAGTCGGAAGCAACTCCAGAAGCTCTGATGGATATGATTTTAAGTATGATTTACCGGAACCTCCAAGTAAACCTCTGCCCAACCTCGCCAGATTGTATCTGACCAGGTCTCCCGGTGACCCCGGATTCCCTGATTTGCAATTGCATACGGAATTCCGTGCACCTTTCGGCATCACGGAAGATGAGGAGCAGGTCTTTAACTTCACCCTGGAAGCGGGAAATACCAATCCGATGCAACTTGACTTTGATATCGATAATCTGCCTGACGGCTATGGCGTGGGAATCCACATCGGCAATGTGCAATATGACATCCAGCACGGCAATGAACTGATTTATCAGCCTGTCCAGGCAGGTCCGATCATAGGTCAGCTCTTTGTGCGAAACTATTTCACCTCCAACCAGGATGAGACAATGCCTGCGCTGACCGGGCTAAAAGTATATCCCAATCCCTTCAATCCGGAGACTGCCATTAGTTTTATTATAAGTAAGTCAGAACAGGTCAAAGTAGATATTTACAATATCAAGGGACAACACGTCAGAACTCTGCATGAAGGACTAATCAAGAGCGGCAGACAGAAACTGGTCTGGAACGGCAAAGACGACAAGGGCAAGGGAACCGGTTCGGGACTCTACTTTGCCAGAGTAAAGACCTCTGATAAAACACACGTCATCAAGATGATGCTATTGAAATAATACTTTCTTAACATCCAAAAAAAGAAGCGGTGGAGATTGTTCCACCGCTATCTTTTTTAATCTGTGTTTGTCTTGTTTTAGAATTCGGCTTTGAGCAATCCGCCCAGCATGTAAACGAAGTTAGTCTGGTCTTCTCCAAGCAAATTATCAGGCTCAAGTCCTTCACCGGTCTGACCGACTGCCAAAACGGGATTGAAAGACAGGTAATTGTTGATTCTGTAATCAACGCCGACGTTAAATTCCATTCCCCAAGGATCACCTTTGGTCACCATACCGCCTGCGGCAAAGATATCAGTCTTCTCATTCAGGGGATAGCTGAACTTTCCGACTATCGACATATAAGGATCGTCTCCAGCGCCATAGGGCATCCAGATATCATCATGAATCTGGACACCGTCATAGGGCAGCATGTTGCCAAACAGGTAGAGACCGTTCTCATAGTAAGGAGAAAGGGTATTGATACCTTCTTCCGTTACATAGAGAAAATCAAGTCCTATCTTCGCTGTTACATCAACTTCAGCTTTGGCGGCAAAGGCAATTCCCATCTCGCTTTCATCTTCACCGGCTACTTTATACATCTGATGATTCAGAACAGCGGTCAGGTCAAGCATTACCGGGTCGAAATTCAGCATGAAATAGGGGATGACCCAGATATCTGCTTCATTGTCATCATGACATTGTCCAAACATAGCAGTCAAGCCCCAGTCAATCGGCATGGCAAACATGAAGTTGGCAAAGGCTACGTGGGCGTCGTCAAGTTTATTGAGAGCGCCTTCATAGCTTTTCATAAAGCCGAGTTCAGTGGAGATTCCTGCCAGATTCAAATCTGCAGATATTCCGGAATAGTAATCATCCAATATTAAAGCACGATGATCCATCCAATACTGTTGACCTGTACGGATTTTAAGATCCATCCAGTTCATCTCATAATCGATGTAGAGTTCGCGGGTTTCTAGAGCGGGTGTGCGATTGCCAAGATCAGTCCATAAAATGTCTCCGACCTCGACGCTCCAGCCGATACTGGTTGTTTGTGAAAGTTTAGCAGCCAGGTTGAGTTGTAAACGGTTGTCAAACCAGCCGCCGTCATTCTCGTCCAAATCATTGTTCATGATTGCACGAGCTCTTAATTCACCACCATACATTAAGTTTAAGCCACCTTTGAAATCCAACGGAGTAAGGTGACTTGCCATAAGAAACGACACACAGATTAGGGGTAGTACTACGAGTAGTATTTTTTTCATTCCATACCTCCTGGAAATCTATGGTGTCATAAATACAAGGGGTACAGAAGTTTGTCAACTAAAATCTACTTTTCGAGGTCAATAAGGTTTAGTCCCAGTTCATTTTGCATAGCTGAAATGTCTTTTTGCAGATTTGGGATAAGTGGTATACCTCTTTGTCTAACAAGAATTTCCGAATCGTATTCCTTCTCTCCCGCCACGTAAATATATTTTTTCTCAGGGGCAAGCTGTGAAGCCTTGATTTGACTGAGAATTTCGGTTGTTGTAGTCTTGAAATCCGCTAAATCAGTGAAGAAATCAATGTTGATAGCCAGGAAAAAGTGACCCAGTCTATAAGGAGCCGGTTTGCCTTTTTCGTCAGTGCCGTGCAGACCTGATAAAAAACTGCCGTTCTGCAATGCTGCTGAAAGAATTTCCACCATCACGGACAAACCGTAACCTTTGTGACTCCCACTTACTTCTTCCGAACCGCCTATGGGCAACAGAGCAGCTTTCATCTTGACCAGGTCCTTGAGAAGCTGTTTGGTGTCAGTATATGGTTGATTCATCAAATCAATAGCCCAGCCTTCCGGAGTGGCTTTTTCTTCCTTGTCCAGAACTTCAATTTTGCCGCGTTGCGTAATTGAAGTGGCTGCATCATAGATAAAAGAATAGGGCAAATTTGTCGGAGCGCCGAAGCAGATGGGATTTGTGCCCAGAATCGGAGTAACGCCAAAGGTCGGGCAGACGGAAGGACGCGCATTGGTAAAGGATAAACCTATCATATTCTGTTCCGCAGCCATGGTAGCATAATAACCGCAAATGCCATAATGAGTGGAGTTTCTAACCGCCACAGCGCCCAGACCAAACTGCTTTGCCTTGTCAATCGCAGTCTGCATGGCCTTGACTCCAATCACATGACCCATGCCGTGATTGCTATCCCAGACAGCAGTGGCTGCTTTATCTCTGATGATGTTTATCTTGGTAATAGGATTCTGAACGCCTTTTTTTATCCTGTCATAATACATTTTCAGACGTCCTATGCCATGTGATTCAATACCTCGCAAGTCTGACGCAATCAGCACTTTAGAACAAATCTTGGCATCTTCAGCAGGTACTCCCAGCTTTGTAAAAACTTCAATCATAAACTTCTGGGCAGTTTCCACAGGGATGTATAACATCAGTCAGTCTCCTAATTAAAGAATAACAGCTTGCAAAGGCGGGAAGCCGTTGAAGTTGACGGAGCTGTAACTCTGTGTATAAGCGCCAGTAGTAAAGATATAAGCCTTGTCGCCGGGCACTATGGTATCCGGCATATGGTATTTGTAATGTTCATAGAGAATATCCATACTGTCGCAGGTGGGACCAGCCAAAATGATTTCCGAGCTCATTCCTTCCTTATCAAAGAAGATGGGAAACTTGATTGACTCATCGATGGTTTCTATCAGTCCTCCGAATTTTCCGATATCAAGGTAAACCCAGTCGTATATATTGTTCTTGGATTTTTTGGAGACGAGGACAACTTCAC
>JAWOHU010000192.1:0-7413 GCA_046485025.1 Cloacimonadaceae bacterium (SeqCode)
TTCATTTTTATCTTTATATCCTGATAATCAGAATCTGAGGTGGATTATATATATGACTTTAGTCGTGGACATTGGCAATACAAACATCGTCTGTGGCATATACAATGATGACAGTTTGGTCTGGCATGCGCGTTTCAGGACGGACAGCCGTAGAACTGCTGATGAGTATTTTGCTCTGCTGAACTCGTTGCGTGGTAGCACTTGGGAAATTTCAGCCATCAGCAATGTCATCATTGCCAGCGTGGTTCCCGACCTAACCAGAATGTGGCAGCACCTGTCAACCAAGCACTTTGGCAAAGAAGCGCTGATTCTGAATGCGTATTCTGACATCGGTTTGAGCTATGTGGTGAAAGACCCCGGTTTCATAGGAGCTGATTTGGTTGCCAATGCTTTTGCAGTCTGGAAAAAGTATAAGAGCAATACCATAATTATTGACTTTGGAACAGCCACGACTCTGCAGTTGGTTTCATCCGCCGGAAAGTTCATGGGCGCTATCATTGCACCCGGAATGAAATCTGCTGCTACGGAACTGTTTGAAAAAGCCGCTCTGCTGTCTGAAATTGAACTCACCACACCACCCGTTTTACTGGGCACGAATACCAAAGATGCAATGCTGTCAGGAATTGTCAAAGGCCATGCAATGATGGTGGAGAGCTTTATTCAGGAGCTTAAGAAAGAATATCAAAGTCAGAGTCCATTGCAAGTCATTGCCACCGGCGGGATTTCTGATTTACTGGCTCCCTTTATTCCTTCTATCACACTCATCGACAGAACTCTCACAATTGAAGGTATCTATCTGGCTGCTAAAACTTTGTTGGGTTCAGACATCAGATAATTAGAATTATGCACAAACGAATTCTGGTGTCCCTGGTTCTTTTCCTGTTCTTTATACTGCCATGCATTGCCTTGGTTTACACCAGATTATACCTGCCCGGCTATTATCCTCTGCTCTACAATCAAGTGGAAATATATAAAATCAATAATGGTCAGAACCTGATTAAAGCAAATCCTTACCTTGTTCCGAATCTGGGTCCCACTTCTAAAAAGAAAGTCGATTTGGAAAATAAAAAGGTCACAATATCTACAAAAATTGGCGAGGAAGAGCTTTATCCTGACGTTATTATATCTATGGATAAGTACTACGAAAATATGAAATTAAAGGTATTTCATAGTACACTACTCTCCAAAATATTGACCATTCAGGCTCAGACAACAGCTCAAACCGGCGGTTTGATCAAAGATATTTCAATAGACTTGCCCAAAATTGCCATTCCCAAATCTATCAGAAGGATATTGGGCAACAAAGCGGGCAGATTGAATCTGGATGGCACACAAAGAATCACTCTGTCCGGAACCAGTACTAAAAGAAAACTCATCCCTATTTACGAGACCAACCGTGGCAGCAGATTTGATCTGCAGATGCAGCAGGATACCAATCTTAGACTCAGCGGGACAATTGGCGAAAAAATAGCTGTCAATATGCAGTATAATTCCAATCAGGATGAGACATTCTTCGACCCCAACAACATCAATATCAAATACACCGGCGATGAAGATGAAATCATTCAATCCATAGAAGCCGGAAATATTGGTCTCAGCCTGAGCGGATCACGCTACATCAGCTATTCCACAAGTTCTCAGGGTCTGTTTGGTATTGTATCCAAGCTGAAATATGGCCCCCTCGATGTAACTATGATCGCCAGTAAGGAAGAAGGACAGAAAAATACGATGTCCTATATTGGACAAAGTCAGGCGGATTCAACAATTATCTTCAGCAAAAACTATGCACCGCGCACCTTTTATTATCTTGAAAAACCAGAACTTGTTTATAATCTCTACAGCGACCTGGATGGCCCCACTCCTAACGGCTGGAATGATAATGCCATCAAAATAACAGCCGGAAACTGGGAAATTAAAAATCCCAACCTATTGCCTAAAAATGGCTCCGTTAAAGTCTATCTGGATGACGGAGACGCCACCAATAACGTGGCTGCTGCGGTTGGTGACACAGTTTATGTCTCTCAGACAGAGTCCTATGTACCATATTATGATGAGTTGATAGAAGGCACCGACTTCGTCACAAATTACACTATGGGCACGATAGAAATTCTCCGTGTTGTGGACAGGCGCTACACAGTTGCAGTCAGGTATGTTTTGCAGGATGAAACTCCTGTTCCCCTAAACAGTGATGTTCTGGACGGTGTTCTGCATGCCAAGGTCATTAGAAAAAGAAACCAGGAATATTCTCCCGACAATCCGTATAGTACTTGGGAATACCAGATGCGAAATGTCTACAGCATGGGCATCACCAACATCAAAAAAGATGACTTCATGCTGGAAGTCTACACTCAAAATATTGACAGAACCAGAAACTATAACGTGCCTGACAGTGTCTCATTTGCCGGCATAACCACATATAATGATTATCTGAGATTGGACACCAGCGGTGACGGCAGAGTCAATGGAGACGACACAACAGTCAATCTTGCTTCCGGATATGTCCTCATTCCCTTTATAAAACCATTTTATCCCCTTAGTGACACTCTGATTTACCAGGAGGAGAATGAGTCTATCAGCTATGAGGATTTCAAGCACTACATTTCTGTGAAAGGAAAAATCGGGCGTGACATGATATCCCTGGGGCAGATAGGAATTCTCAAAGGCAGCGTCACAGTAAAAGTAAATGGCACAACTCAAAAGGAAAATAGTGATTACATAGTTGATTATGACATGGGCAAAATCACCTTTTTAACAGCTGCCGGAAAAGATCCTGATGCCAAGATTGAGATTGATTATGAGTATCGTTCCGGATTTGCAGTAGCGCAGAAATCACTGGCCGGAATAAGAGCTGACTGGAATATATCTGATAATACTAAACTTGGCAGCACTGTAATCTACCGCTCAGAAAAAGTAAGCGAAAAACGTCCCAAAATCGGTAATGAAAACATCCGTCTTCTTATGGCTGATATTGATGGCAGCGTAACCTGGAAACCGGGATTTGTGACTCGCCTGATTGATGCTGTTCCAATCATCAACACCAGCGCAGAATCAAGGTTCTCACTATCTGGCGAAGTGGCTCTCACCATGCCGAATATTTCCGGTGACTCTCAACACGAGAATGAAGCTTTCATCGATGACATGGAAGGCATTCTTGATTCTTATCCTTTGGGCTTGTCTTTTTCCACCTGGGTAACTGGCAGCAAGCCTTGGCAAACTTTTTTACCGAAGGGAAGAATCAACTGGTATAATCCTCTCAATATCAGAATGCGGCATGTCTACGATGAAGCAACTTTAACAGACAGTGAAAAGGATGAAAACGTCACTGTTCTGGCTCTGAAAGTATTTCCCAACACACTGCAGCAACCCGGAATTGAAACAATGAGTTATGCCGGTGTTATGAAGTATCTGGGTAATCAACTCGATTTCTCAAATAAGAAATACATTGAACTGCTGGTCAAGGTAGACAAGTATGGTGAAACACTTCCCAACATTGTTCTGCATGTAGATTTAGGCGACATCAATGAGGATTTTTATACTGATTATGGCGGTTTGAATGTCCTGAATACTGAAGATGTAAACAGTGACGGTGAACTGACTCTGGCTGAAGATACAGGTCTGGATGGCATTCCGGACGGTCAGCCTGGTGATGATCCCAACGACAACGCACTCTTTGAGGATGCAAATGCTGATGGCGATTATCCTCACATTAATGGCACCGAAAAGAACAACAAGCTTGATACTGAAGACCTTGATAACAATGGTGTCTTGAATCAGTTAGACAGGTATTTGAGTTATTCAGTTTCTCTTACAAATATTGACCCTGCTCAGAATCCCTATCTCGTTGATTATATTACAAGTACAAAATACATGCTGCTGAGAATTCCTCTGGATGTGCTTTCTGCTTATGAAATCGTGAATAATTCCACCACTGGTGTGCTGCCTACTTTGAAGAAAGTCTCTTATGCACGCATCTGGGCTGAAACTGATAGAACCGCCAGAGTCCTGATTGCGTCCGCTTCTGTGGTTGGCAACAAGTGGGAAGATTTCTTCATCAGATATGCCAATAATACAATTATCCCCAGCACTTTACTAAACTCATATAATGAAACTTATCTATCCGGAATCGCTGACAACCAGAAAAACAGCCATTACACTTCCCCACCGAATACAGTTTACAAAGAATTAAATCAACCTACTCTGGAACAGTCCTTGACCTTGAAAGTGGATAATCTGCAGCCTAATCATCAGGTTCTGCTCAGACAAAGATTTATTGATTACTACAGTCTCTTATCTTATGCCAAAATCCGTTATTGGGTCTATCCTGAAAATGGTGAAAACTCCCTATACAACGACCAGGACTCTCTGGATATAATCATCCGCCTGGGTGCTGATTCTCTGAACTATTATCAGGTGCGCCAGCCTCTGAAGATTTTGGATTACCACACACCTGATGGCAAGATGCAGGAAAGCTGGTGGAATTCTTTGGAATTCGAACTGCAGGATTTTTCCAGAATAAAGGATTCGCTTGAAATTTATGAAGAACTGGTTTCAAATGGCAGATTCTTTTCCTACAAAGGAATGCCGACTCTCAGTAATGTACGTGAATTAGTGGTGGGAGTTTTGAGAAATTCAACTTCAAATACTCCCTATTCAGGAACAGTCTATTTTAATGATATCAGAGTCTCTGAACCCTTTGAGGATATGGGCTGGGCAGGAAGGGTTACTCTGAATTCTGTCTTCGCTGATTTTTCCACCTTGGATATCGAATTTGAACAGAAGTCCGAAAACTTCAATCCTGACATCCAGAGAGGCAGAACTCAGACCTTCAATTTTGCCTCTTCCAATACCTTTAAAGTAATGAACAAATACTTCCTGGATAAGTTTTTTCCTGCCACTTGGGGACTGCGTTTGCCGCTCAGTCTGGATCGGAATTATACTATCTCAATTCCACGCTATCGGGCTAATTCCGACATTCTAAGAAGTCAGATTTTGGACCCTGAAGATAAAGCACGTGAGAAGAATGAGAACCTGAACTACAGCGCTTCTCTGGGCATCAGTCAGACGACCAAGCCCAAATCCAAATTCCTTGAGTATACCATAAATAAAATGAATTTCAATGCCAGAATTTCAAACACAATTAATAACACTGCTACTACGGTTGACACCACTTTAGCCTGGCAGGGAACATATAACTATAATCTGAATTTGCCTGAAAACCTGCTTACCTTTCCAATCATCAAACAATATAAGTTAAAACTGATTCCCGGTTCTTATACAAACAACTTTACGATCAACTATTCCAGTCCTAAAAGCTACAACTGGGAAAACCGCGATACGATTAGAACCTGGTTTCCCAGAGCTCAGATTTTTCCTGTAAAGACCTTCAGTACGGATAACGGTTTCACCTGGGCTCTTACTTCAGACTTTAACACAAATTACCGTTTGATCACAAAGCGCGACCTCATCCAGAAAAGCTATTTTTATAATTTGAATGTAGGAAAGGAATCAGAACACAGTCAGGATATCGGCGTTAACTATACTCCCAACTATTTCCCGCAGATTTTTACATTGTCCAATAGTGTCACAACCCGATTTCTTGAGAACCAGCGCAAATATACAAATCTCAATCAGGGCGAGCAGGAAATCACCTATTACAAAGATGGCAGTTCCACCCGCACAATTAGAATCAATCTGACTTTGATGAATTCCGGTTTATTATCCAAATTGGCAATAAAGTTAAATTCCAAATCCAAAAAAACTGACTCAGATAAAGACCCGGAATCTCATCCAGACGAAAAACCCGAAGATGATAAAGAACTTCTGGAACGCCTGGAAAAAGAGAAACTGGAAAAATTGGATAAAGAGCAATATGAGCCTAAGGAAGATGAAAAGAAAGAACCTATTGAAGGCGATCCTGAATATGATGAATATCTGAAAAAGCTGGCTGAAGAATCAGAAGAAGTGAAACCTGAAGAGCAGGATTCCACTTTTGTAGAACCCCAACCTGATGATGAAAAGAAACCTGAAAAACCTAAAAAAGACTTTAATATCAATCTTCCTTATAGAATCGTAGATTTTATATCACGTATTAAAAACGTCGCGGTGACCTATCAGAACGGTTTCACCCAGACCTACACGAGTCAGAATAGAAGACCCAATTATGCTTTCCAACTGGGTCTGCCCAATCAGGTGCCAATGTCATTTCTTGATGCCAAAGGAATTGAAGACACTTATACACTTTCTTCCGGCATAGCATTTTCCAGACGCATCGATTCCACCCTCAATTATTCTTATTCTATCAACAAGCGCTTTTCCAATGCCAGCAATCAGATTGTGTCTGTCACTTTTCCTGACTTATCTGTTGCCATTTCTGATGTGGAAAACCTGCTTGGACTCAGCAAATATATTCAAAATACAAGATTCAATACCGGCTACCAGTTTGTGCTAAGACAGAATGGAGACATCGACTGGGATAAACCAAAACAGGAGACTAAAACTTATTCATTTAATCCGTTGGCTTCTATAACGACCAATGTTGCTGAAAATGTTCAGACCACTGTTTCTGTCACAATGGCAAAATCTGATAATATTACTGATATGGTTACCTATGACATTGTCCGCACTACAAATTCCCAGGGTCTGACTGGAAACGTATCATACGCCTTCCGTTCCAGCCAAGGTTTCCGGGTGCCTTTCACCCAGCGTATGATTAACATCCGCAATGAACTGACTTCCTCTCTCGCCTTCTCTTTTGAAAAGAACTATGATACAACTCAGGGTATGGGAGATCAGCAAATTGATAGAAACACCACTCGCTTTGCTATTACTCCGACAGCAACCTACCAGTTTGACCAGAATATCAAAGGTGGTCTCACCAGCGGTTTCGAACTTACCTCAGATAAAAAAAGAGACGACGGCACCAGGATCATCCGTCTCGGTCTCTGGGTCGAAATCAACCTGTAACAGATACAGCAAATATTTTATCATTCGATAAACCATATAAAATACTATTCTATCTATCTTACTATTTTTATTAGGATTATACTTCTTCACTTTTATCCACGCGGGGTCCACCCGGGGTCCACGCGGGCTGAGCCCGGGTGGATGCCGCGTGGATATTTTGGTTTATAATGCCTCAGGTGCCGGGAGTAATAATGCAGATTTTAAGTCGCAGTTCTGCTTGATTGGGTCAGTTGTTTTGGAATGAGGTGCAGGTCGAAGCCCTGCAATAAAGGGGAGAAGGGCGGGATTCGATCTGCAATGATCCTTATACTGATTACTGTCAGAAGTTATGGATAGCTTTGATTGTAAGAGCGAATACTTGATTGTCCGTTACGTCCATAGAGTCCATTATTAGTTAAAAAAAAGCAGGCGGGAGAGATGGCGGCGACCTACTCTTCCACAGAGTTGCCC
>JAWOHU010000279.1:0-14002 GCA_046485025.1 Cloacimonadaceae bacterium (SeqCode)
GCATTGGGTGCAACTATATCGCCACAAACTTCGCCTACAATTTCAAGCACTCGTTCGTAACTGTCCATTGCATCCTCAGCGTTTTTACCGCCTTCTGCAGGGTCGCGATAAGAGAGAATGTGGCGTGAGGTTAACTGGCTGAAGTCAAGCGCAGCCAGGTCGGAACAATAGTCCAGACGGAATTCCGCCAAGTCGGCTCCCAAGGGGAGTCGGGACTGAAAACTGTCTTTGTCCTTATAGGGAAGGGACAGAATTATCATCTCTGCACAGCTCCAATATCGTTATCAGCATTGCTTTTGCCTTGTCTTCAGAGAGGTCGAGTTCGCGGGCAATTTCGCTGAAGCGTTCTGCCAGTTCCTGTTCTCTTTGGGCATCGCGAAAGGCTATGCCCTGCTTTGCTTTAAGCTCTCTGACCTGTTGCACAACTGCTTTTCTTATGTAGAGTAATAAAAGCAGGTCGCTGTCGATTTTGTCAATCATTTCTCTGTAGTCTGTGAGGTTAATCTCGACGCCGGAAAGCTGTTTCTGCCAGCTGATGGCGTCTGCCAAAGTGAGTTTCAGCATAGCTTCGAGGACAGGAATAAGGCGTGGGATATGGCAGACGTCGTGACGTCCGGAAACTCTAATTGTAACGGGATTGCCGGCTTTGTCAATGGTCTGCTGAGGTTTGCCGTGGGAGGAAATCGGTTTGACGGCAACGTTGATAATGATGGGCTGCCCGGTGGAAATACCGCCGCTGATGCCGCCCTGACGGTTGCTGAGAAATCCTGTTTCAGACATCTGGTCATTTACCTCAGAGCCTTTCTGGGAACAGATTTCGAAGCCGTCGCCAAAGGAAACTCCGCGCACCGAACCAACAGACATTATGGCTTTGGCGAGATTGGCATTGAGTTTCTCAAACACAGGGTCACCCAGTCCTATGGGAACTCCGTCAATCCTGATATTGACTATGCCGCCAACGGTGTCCTTTTCCGCTTTGATTTCATCCAGGTAGGCGTAGAGGTCGCTGAGAGTTCGCTTGTCACTCCAGCAGAAAGGATTTGCTGCAGTCGGATGACAATATTTTGATATGTCAGAAGCGCAAAACTCACCTATCTGAACGGTCTGAAAGCTTATTGTGACAGGCTTGATGAATTCACTCACCAGAGCGGAAGCTGCCACCCGACAGATGGTTTCGCGTCCCGAAGCTCTACCTCCTCCGCGGTAGTCATAAATCTTGAATTTATTGAACCAGGCATAGTCTGCATGCCCGGGACGGAACACGTCTTTCAACTGCTCATAGTCAACTGAACGCGCATCTTTGTTGCGGAAGATAATACAGATGGGCATACCGGTCGTCTTGCCTTCCAACACGCCGGAGAGGATTTCATAGTCGTCTGTTTCCTGACGAGAGGTGGAGTAAATTGTGGAGACGGGTTTACGCTCTGAGAGAAGCCGGTTTAATTCATCAAAAGGGAAATCCAGATTGGGTCTGATGTCCTCTATGACTAATCCCAGAGCGGTACCGTGGCTTTCGCCGAATGTGGTTATGCCAAACAGGGAGGCGAGTTTATTCGAACGCATTATCAAAAATTCGAATAGCGTCCTTATAGCGAGCCCTGATATCTGCCAAAATTCTGCTTTTAGCTATTTCCTCTTCTATTTCTCTCAAGCTTTCGCTCAAGCAATCCCTAATTGCTTCAAACGGAATTATTTGCTTTGTTTTACGGTCTGTGACCATCAGAATATGATAGCCGGATTTGGTTTCGAAGGGCTGACTGATGTCGTTCACCATAAGGGAAAACGCCACTTTCTCCATCGCCGGGATCATTCTCCCGCGCGGAAAATAGCCCAGGTCTCCGCAGTTTGCGCCGCTGGGGCAATGCGATTCGCACTTGCTGAAATTGATGAAATCTTGCATCGTTTTGATGCTGTTCCTGATTTCCCAGATGCGCTTAAGAGCTGCTTCATCATTACCTTTTATGAGAATGTGTGAGATGCGGACCTCTTCCTTCTTGCGGAAAAAGTCCTTGTGTTCCAGGTAGAATTCATAGAGCATATCTTCCGTAATTTCGGGATGGACGATATCCAATGTCTTTATGTATTTGTGAACGATGAGGTTGCTTTTCAGAATGAGCTCAATCTGCTCATGTCTGTCGGGTTGGTTGAACAGAATGGAGGTTTCCTCATCCTCCAAACCTTCGAGCAGGTCCATCAGCGCTTGTTCAAATTCCTCGTCTGCGATCCCGATGTCGTGCAGCATTGCTTCCTGCATAAGCAGATAGCGGTCGATTAACTGTTTAATGGCTTGGTCTTTGACGTCAGAGCTATCTTTTTGCGGATATTCTTTTTTTACTCTGGTTACTTCAAAATCAAGTTCCGTCCTGGTGATTTTCCAGTCATACACTTGTGCAACGATTTCCATTTCTTTTCCTTTGCTTATTTGGTATCCATAAATCGCTGAATCGTTTCAGTTACGTTACATAATCTAATCGAAAGACTAGTCTCTGACGAATTAAACTTGCATTTGCGATACCAGGTGAGCTGACGTTTGGCATAGTTGCGGGTGTTCTGTTGAGCCAGAGCTGTGCATTTATCGAGATTTTGACCGGTTTCAAGATAGGGACGGAACTCCTTGTAGCCGACACTGTCAAAACCCGGGTCATACCAGCCGTAACCTCTTCCCAGGATTGACTTTATCTCTTCAATCAGACCGTTCTCAAGCATAGTCAGGACTCGCTCGTCTATTCTTTTATACAGAATATCCCTCTCTTCATTCAGAAAGATGCGAAAAGCTTTGAACTGCGGACTGCGTTCCTGCCTCTGCCAGTGCTCGCTGAGCGGAATCCCGGTAGCCAGCCAGACTTCCAAAGCTCGCATAATCCGCTGTTTGTCATTACTGCTGATCTTCTGCGATGCCTGGTTGTCCACTTCGCAAAGCCTGTCATAGAGCGCTTGCAGACCTTGTTCACGATAGTCATCTTCCAGCGCGGAACGGATTTGCGGGTCATTGACATCAGATTTGAACAGACCTTCCAGCAGCGCTTTGATGTAAAGTCCTGTCCCGCCGCAGACTACAGGGATTTTGCCTTGTTCGGAAAGAGTTTTACTGATGGCGAGTGCCTGCGTTCTGAACAGACCGGCGTTGAAACTTTTATCCGGATTGATGATATCAATGAGGTGGTGTTTGACGCGTGAAAGCTCTTCCGGTGAAGGTTTGGCAGTCCCGATATCGAGCTGTTTATAGACCTGGCGCGAATCCGCCGAGATGATTTCCGACTTCAGATGCTCCGCCAGAGCAAGTGCCAGAGCGGTTTTACCTGATGCCGTAGGTCCTTCGATAATGACAATCGGTATCATTGAATCCGTTTAAACCTTTTCTCGAATTCCTGCATCGGAAGCTTAATCATCAGCGGTCTGCCGTGCGGACAGAAATATGGTGTCTGGCAGGCAAAAAGGTCGTTGATGAGCTCGAGCATTTCCTTCTTGGACAGATACTTTCCGGCTTTGATGGCAGCTTTGCAGGCGATGGATTTAGCCAGCGAATCACGGAAATCCTTGTTCTCTTCCAGCTCGTCCTGAAGCTGTTTGAGGATTTCTATAAAGATTTCGCCGCCTTGCCAGTCGCTCAGTTCAGCCGGAATTTCTTCCACCACGATGGAGGCTCCGCTAAAGTTTTTTAATCTAAAACCGATTTTCTCCAACAGCTCCCTATTGCTTTCCAATTGGTCCTGCACCAGTGAAACGAGGTAGGGCGGAATGTCCACCACCAGCGGAAAAACCAGTTTCTGACGCACAGCCGGAGCGCCTTTGGTGCGATGGACAATGCGCTCATAGATGATGCGTTCATGCGCTGCGTGCTGGTCTATGACCACCAGTCCGTCTTCGACCTGGACAAAGACATAGCTCTGATGCAGCTGCCAGGGATTGACATAATCCTCTTCATTCTTGACCAGAAGCGGCAACGAGACCCTGTCATTGGGCAGTTCGGGAAAGATATCTTTCTGCTGTGATGTTAGCTCGGGATTGACGAAAGGCACTTCCACACTGCGTTTGGGCTCTTCCGCCTTGAATAAATCCGTCTGGTAGAGATTACCCAATTCCTTTTTGTAAGAGGAAAAGCGCGGGATTTCCACTCTGCTTTTATAGATTTCTTTTTCCACCCGGGTCGCCTGATTGAGTTGTGACGCGTGGTGGAATTTATCTTTGGCACTCTGGAATTTCTGCTCCTCGTATTGCGTTAAAGCATTGGTAATAGAGTTCTTAACAAATGTGTGCACGAGCTGCTGATTGCGGAAACGCACTTCCAGTTTGGCGGGATGGACGTTGAAGTCTATCAAATCCGGCTGAATATTGAGGAAGAGGATGTAAGGCGGAGTGCTTCCCTGCGCCCAAATGCGCGTCTTGGCGATGAAGGGCGTATAGGCCGTTCGGATGCTGTGATAAATCGTCTTATCGCTGATGTAGCGCCCGTTTATGAAAGTGTAGCGTTCATCTAAAAGACTGCTTTTTTCTTCCTCCAGACCGAAAATATAGCCGCTGAGACTGATTTCACCGGTCTCCGCGCTAACGGGGATGATATCGAGCTCAAAGAACTTGCTGCCAAACACGTCTGCCAGCCTGCTTTTGATGTCTTTCGCCTGTTTGTAATGAAGACGCTCTTTGCCATTGACACTGAGCCGGAAAGTGATTTCCGGATAGAGCAAAGACTGGTAGTGAAAATACTTCAGAATGTGCTTCAGTTCAGCGGTTTCGCTGCGCAGGAACTTCCTTCTGGCAGGGATATTTTTGAACAGATTTTTGACTGTAATGGAAGTGCCGGGATTGGCGGAAGTCTTGCTCACTTCGAGCAGTTTACCATCCGCAAAGTCAACCTGAGTGGCGGTTTCGGACTGCTCTGCCCGCGTCACCAAAGTCAGGCGGCTGATGGAGGCGACAGAGGGCAAAGCCTCTCCCCTAAAGCCCAGAGTGCTGATATGGATGATATCGTCAGCGGTGCGGATTTTACTGGTGGAATGTCTCTCAAAGGCGAGCAGGGCGTCATCTTCACTCATCCCGTGTCCGTCGTCCGAAACTCTGATGAGGTCTTTTCCGCCGTTTTCGACCGTGACCGAAATCTGCGTTGCGCCTGCGTCTATGGCATTTTCCACCAATTCTTTTATGACCGAGACGGGACGTTCTATAACCTCGCCTGCCGCGATTTTATTGCGCACATCTTCAGTCAGGATGTGGATTCTGTTCGCACCATTCTCCACTGCTTTTTCACCTCAATTTTCCTATAAATACAATATGCACTTTTGCTTCGATTTTGTCAAGCCGTTTTCTGATAAAAAATACGTCGTCCATATAATATAGAGAGATGATTTTTTTTGTATCTGAAAATAATCCGGATAAGTCACATAGTTCGAGTCTGTTAAGTCACGCTATACATTGTAGAAGGAGTACTTTTCTGAAAATAGTTGAAATTGGCATACACTTGCAGAGTGTTTTGACATACGAATGTTAGTAGAAGGTGGACGAGAGAAACAGTGAAATGAGTGAAAGAGTGGAATAAGACTGTAATTCTGCCTTCAGGCAGTTATGCTATCATGAGTAGTGATGTAATACTTTCAAACAAAACCGCGTAAACGCTGAACTACAAACCTACCCATGCGGAAATGGTTGACAAATGGAGGGGTCTGGACAGAAGTAGTCTGATGAAGTTTTCCAGAAAAGTTCAGAACAGACTCGAATACATCGCTTTCCGCGGCGCTGTGGGCTGGTTCCGTCTGCTGCCGTATAGCTTAAGTAAAGCGCTGGTGACGGGGATTTTTGACCTGGCGGGCTACCGGATCGGAATCCGCAGAAAACTGGCGGAACAGCAGCTTCAAGATGTCTTTCCACAGATGGCTAAAGCACAGCGGGACAGAATCATCCGCAATGTTTACCGCAATATGGCGCTGAACGTGGTGGATATTTATCTGACCGACGATGCCAAACTCTTCTCGCAGTGCCGTTTCGAGAATAAAGATTTGTTGGCGGAAGCCTTGTCCAGAAACAAGGGAGTCCTGCTCATCACAGGTCATTTCGGCGACTGGGAAGCGCCTTGCAGAATGCTTCCGATGGAGGGTTACGGCTTGGCGATGATTACCAAAAAGCAGCGCAATCGTCTGTTTGACGCCTTCACCAACGCCATCCGCGAACGCCAGGGGGCTTCCATAATCGAGATGAAAGGCGCTCTGAAAGGCGTTTTACAGCACACCGGACACGGAGATTTGATTGGCATTCTGATTGACCAGGACGCAGGCGGACGGGGCGTTTTGATGGACTTTCTGGGTAAACCTGCTTCCAACTGGACGGGAACTGCCAAAATCGCGCTCAGGTACCAGATTCCCGTGGTGCCGGGCTTCGTCATCCGCAATCAGGACGAAACGCTGACTTTCCACTTTGAAAAAATGATTGATCCGACCGGTTTAGAGGATACGCAAGAGAATGTCCTGCAAATGATTAGGGCGATGAATCAGGCGCTGGAAGATAAAATCAGACAATTTCCCGAACAGTGGTTTTGGGTGCACAAGCGCTGGAAAGGCGCACGGCACTTTCTGCCAAAGGATTGAGGGCACTTTTTCAGAAAGTCAGAATCAGACCGCCAAAGACGGCGACAGGTTCGCCCGGCAGCGTTCTGTAAATGATTCTGCCCTTGTTCAATAAGTTCTGCCCTTTCAGATAAAGGGTTATATCCTTCCCGAAGCGCAGATAGACGTCTGCGTCAAGCTCCAGAGCTTCCTCCAAATCATTACCCAATTCATCCTTGGCCTTGTAATACTGATTCAGTGTGCCCTTCAGGTGCAGAGGATCAAGCTTAAGTTCGAGTGACGAATCCAGCGTCAGGAAAGGCAGGTAGGGCATTTCCGCATCGTTGCGCTCTTTCAGCCAGCCTTTGTTGAGTTCCACAAACTGAGATAATTTCACGGCGCTGCTGCCATAATTCAGACCGAAGCGGTAGATGTTTTGGAACACGGTCTGGGAGCTGAGTTTGGGCAGAAAAGCGTTTTGCAGAACGGGTTCGTAGTAGCCGGGCTGGTCAAAGATGTACTCAACGCCGGTGGCGAGATTGAACATGACGGGATGTCCAAATAGGACAATATTCTGGTTCGTGAAGCTGAGCATGGCGTCCAGCGGTTTGAACGCAACAAGAGCGTCGGATTGCTGTTCCTGCCAGGGTTGAGAGCTCAGCAGACCGAAGTTTTCATAGACGTTGAGCGCGGATTTTTGCAGGATGTGAAAGGAGTTCTCGGAATCAAGGGCAAAGCGTTGAGAGAGATGGATTCCGGGCATGATGCGCTGGTCTGTGAGATCAACGGAAAGCCCGCGCAGAAAGGCAAATTTGTCGGTGAAATCATTCTCGCGCAGGGTTACTCCGAGGGAGAAAACGGGAGTTTTATAGGCCAGACGGGCATCCGCCTTGAGATTGAGATTGGGACACAGAGGAGTGCTGAAGCCGACAGCGTGGTTGAAATTGAGGGTTGCATCCATGTCCTTGCCGTCGTCTCTGTAGTCAATCAGACGGTTTTGAACTTCGACGCTGAGTTGCATATCGAGGTGGTTTTTAAGCAGGTTTCTGATGATAAAGTTATAGTTTAGATTGATAGCACTAACAGATTGGTATTTAAGGTCATAAGCAGAGCTGGAAATCCATGCGTCCAGATGCTTGACCAGGATAGCCTGGCGGATGGCACTCCGTTCATAAACGATGCCGGAACTAAAGGCAAGACTGTTCCAGTCCTCGTCAGGCGAATAGAGATTGAGACCGGCTTTAAGGGCGATGGGCAGGGTAAAGAGACTGTCTGCCAAAAAGGCGGCGTGAAGGTTCTTGGGGCTGTTGTAATTCAGGTGTAAAGCATTCTTGCGCAGTCTTTTATAAGTGACTAAATCATCCTTGGGAAAAGGCGGAAAGAGCGGATTGAGTGAATCTGTGACGTCGGGAACGATGAGGTCGGTTCCGGCTAAGCCGCGTTTCTCGAGGAAACTGCGGAGCAGCGAGGGTCCGCTGACTTCGACATCAGGCAAATCTTGGGTCTGGGCTATGGCAGTCAAAACAAACAGAAGCAAGATGGCGAGCAGGTAAAATCGCTGTTTCATTATTTGCCCTCCGCATTCAGTTTTGTGGTGATTTCCTGCTTCTGGGCAGGGGTCAGGAATTCCTGCATTTCGTCAAATACCTTGCGGGCTTCGGCATATTGCTCCGAGCCGATGTAGGAATGGATGATGAGCCGCTTTGCCTCCAGGACAAGTTCCATCACATCGGGGTAGAGATAGACCGTTTTATAGAGCTCGATTACAGCTCTGTCATAGTCCTTTGTGTAGTATTTACAGGCGCCCAGGACAAACTGCGCCTGGGAACGTATTTGATAATCAGGATTGAGCAGCAGTCCCTGTGCCATAAATTCCGCCGTGTTCCATTCATTCTGAGCAAAGTTCCAGAGCATCCAGAGGAGCTGAGCCCTCTCAGGGACTGGCGTGAACTCGCCATTCCATTTATTCCAATAGACGTCAAGACTGTCAGGAGCGTAGTCAAACAGCACCTGAAGCAGCTTCACAAAACGGGTTTCGACAATGTCATAGGACAGAGCCAGGTCAAGCTTCTGAACAGCGGAAGTGAAGTTTTCCGCCTGGATTTCCAGTTCCGCCCATTCGGTCAGGATTTCGGCATTGGGCTCGAGGGTGAAGATTTGTCTGTAAACGCTGTCTGCTTCAGTGATTCTGTCCAGTTTGCCCAGTGAAGCAGCCACGTAGCGACGGATTTCGTTGTTTTCTCTATCAGGAAAGTCTTCGCGCAGTTTGTCCGCCATGTCTATGATGTCGCTCCAGAGCTCGCTGCCGAAGTAAATGCGGAGCAATAAATATTGGAGCTCGAATCTGATGTATTCGGAAGTGAATTCGGTCGCCATGGTGTCAATCTCGTCGAGCGCTTTCTGATTGGGGCTGAGACGCAGTGAATAGAGCATTCCGGAAAAAACGCTGGAAAGGATGACCTGCTCATCTTCCGTGAAGTAGGCATTGGTTTTGTAGCGGCGCAACAGGCTCATCCAGGTGTCAATCGCCCTGGAGTGCTCTCCCAGGTTGTAATGGATGCTGCCGATATTGGCGAGGGCAAAATTGTAGTTTTCGTCATTAGGATGTTCCGTAATAAATTGATTGAAGAGCAGGAGCGCTTGCTGATACTCTCGGGAGTGATAGGCAGCCTTGGCAGCCATGATGAGATAGGCGCCAGGGGTCTCCTCTTCCTGCGAAAGCTGCAGATACAGCGCCTGAGCTTCATCAAAACGACGCAGACGATAGAGCGTCAGAGCGATGTAGCTGTCCACCTCAAATCTGTCTGCATCGTCTTTGGCACGGGATTTGGCATCGTTATAGACGGTCAGAGCGGCTTCATACTGCTTCAGATTGAAATAGATGTTACCGTGCAGAATCAGAATCTGGAAGGCGTTGGCGGTGTCGGAAAGCAGCTTGGGAATATACTCTGCGGCAGCCTGATAGTTTTCCAGATAATAGAGACATTGGGCAATCCGGTAGTCAATCACGACCTTGTCAATGTAGTTGGGATTCACGCTGAGATATTGCTCAATCGCTTTGTTGTAGCTGGATTGGAAGAAACTGATTTCAGCAGAGAGATACTTCGCCTTTTCCATGATTTCGAGGTCTGCATCACTTTGGAAAACGGCATTGAGCTGAGCGGTTGCTTCGTCATATTCCTTCTGTTCGAAATTAATCAGAGCGATGTTGTAGAGCGCATGGGCACGGAACTTGCCGCGGGGATACTGATTCAGATAGTTGTTGTAAGCTTGTTTGGCTGCGACGGGAACTTTGGCATTGAACCAGATGTCGCCCAGCATGATGCTCACGTTGTGATTAAACTCGGGGGTGAGCGCCATTTTCCTGACCTGGAGCAGGGCATTGATGGCTTCCTGGTATTGCATATTCTTAAACAGTAGCGAGGCATAGACATAGAGGACGTGGGGGTCACGCTGGTCAGGTTCAAAGCCGGCCAGATAGGTTTCCAGATTGCGCAAAGCGAAAGCGGGGTCTTCCTTGTAGGAAAGCTTGATTCTCTCCAGCCAGCTCATTACGGCGAGGTCGTCATCACTGTCGGGAAGGACGTCCAGAGGTCCGAAGCGTCCCTGAGAAAGCACGGCAAAGATGGAATCGGCGGCAGCTTCGTTGCCTTGTTCGACATAGAGCAGGCCGGTCAGATAGGAACGGAAAGCGCTGTGACCCGTAGTCTGGGAAAGAATATCCCAGGCATTGTCATAATTTTTGACTAGATAATTGATGCGGGCAAACCTCAGCCGCAAGGAATCGGGATAGCCGTCAAACAGCCTGGTTTCAAGGCGGGCGGCTTCTTCATACTCTTCCATCGAAATCAGATAATCCAGCCATTTATTGAGAGCCGAGGTATGCACAAAAGCGGCATTAGGCTGATCAGATATCTCAGAAGCCAGCGTTCTCGCCTTGCCTATATCGTTAGCAGCAATGCAGGCTTTCATCAGTTCAAACGTGGCAACGGGGTCATTGACTTTGTGCACGAGCGCGCGTTCAAAACTCTGCTGAGCTGAAACGGGGTCGAAGAGAGCCAGCTGGATTTTACCACGCAGCAGCTCAATCCGGTATTTCTTGTCTGGCTCGTTGGTTGCGCTTTCAGAGCGGGTCAGAAAGCCCAGAGCGCTGATGTGGTCATTCCATTCATAACGGATTTCCGCTTTGTTGATGAGGACTTCAAACAGCATCTCGTTGTCGATATCACTGTGCAGCAGGATGGTATAGAGACTGTCCGCCAGCCCGTAATCCTTGCCAAAGAAAGCTATCTTGGCACGCATGAAGGTGATGGTCTGCTTATGAGCAGAATCCTTATACTCGGTTTCAAAGAAGGCAATCTGCTTCTTGGCAAGATCATATTGACCATGCTCATACAGATTGATGATAAAGACGAGGTCGTTTTCCTCCGCGGAAACGCAGAGCAGCGGTTCAGCCAGCAGCGTGAACAGAACTGCCAGCATGAACAACAGCAGAAGGTGTTTGTTTTTCATATTTCTTCCTGAATCTCTGAGGATTATTTTTCTAATTTGATGGGAAGGCTGACAAAGACAGTCGTGCCTTCATTTTCCTGGCTTTTTATCCAGATGTTGCCATGGTGAAGTTCGGCAATCCTTCTGGAGACAGCCAAGCCCAGTCCCAGCCCGCTGGAACGGTATTCCGTGGTCCCGGACTTGTGGGCATATATTTCATTGAGTTCATAGAATTTACGGAAGACGTTTTTAAGCTGATATTCGGGCATGCCGATTCCGTTGTCCTGGACATAGATGACCAGGGTGTCTTTGTTATTGAGTTTTTCTTCCTGGAAAGCGGAACGCCTGGCACCGATGATGATGGTGCCAAAGTCATTGGTGAAGCGGATGGAATTGAGCACCAGGTTGTAAATCATCAGATGCATAGCTTCCCAGTTGCCTTCTATTTCAGGCAAATCAGGCGAGACTTCCACCTTGATGAACATATTGCGGTGACGAGACACAATCTCTACCTCGTGATGAACCAGATTGATGATATCAGATATGTGCAGAGCGACTTTGGGCAGGTCGCTCTTGAGATTGTAACTGTTCATAGTGATGATGTCATTGGTGGTCAGAATCAGCTTTTTCAGATTGGATTCAATCTTGTTCATAATGTCCTGGCGCTCTTCCTCGTCGGAAAACAGGCTTCTCTTGAGGCGTGAGACATAGCCCTGCAGCGTGGTCAGAGGGGTATTGAGCTCATGCGAAACAATAGCCATAAATTCATTCTTGAGCGCTTCCAGGGATTGCAGCTCTTGACTCTTCTGAATGATGGATTCATACTGCAGAGCGTTCTTCAAAGCAATACTGATCTGGTCAAACAGCAGAGTCGTGATTTCGGGATTCAGATACATCGCCTGGGTATTGTCCAGATAGTTGTCCAGATAGATGAACCCGTATATCTCTTCGTTGATGATGAGCGGAGCGCAGAAGACTGAATGCAGCTTGTAGTCGTGCACGCTGATGGAATTTTTGAACCGGTTGTCTTCCAATGCGTTGTATGTATAAACGGCAGTTTTGGCATACTGGCACTCGCTGATTACGGTCTTGCTGATGACTGCGATATTGGACAGCGGTGATTTTTTATAGTCCATCGCCACCTGATAGATGTAGTTCCCTTCCTCGTCTTTCTTAATCAGAAAACCACGTGAAGCTCCTGTGAAATCCATGCAGGCGGAGACAATCTCGGTTTCCAAAGACTTGATTTCCACCACCCGCATCAGAGAATGCGTAATCGTCATCAGGCGGTTCATCATCTTCATCTTCTGAGTAATTTCGGAATAGTCCTGAATGCGCATTATCAGGTTCGTAATATGCTGCCTGATGGCTTTGATCAGCGTAATCTCGGTTTTGGTAAAAGCCAGCTCATTATGGTCGGAGATAATCATAAATCCGATTTTGTGATACTTGATCTGGAGCGGGACAATCATATTGTGGGCAAGGTCAAAATCTTCCGTGATGATGTTGTCCGCCTTGAAAGCCTTGTCAATAAACTGATAAATCTGCGGAGTTATGACATAATCACCGTGCTCTTGGTCCCGCAGATAAACAAAATAGGAATTCTGCTTTTCGGAATACAGCATAATCTGGAATCGCCATGGCGCTATGATTTCCTTCAGTCCCTTTTCAATAAAGAACTTCACCCTGTCCGGATTTTGAATATTTACCAGGCTGTATTGCAGTTCGTTCCATTGTGTTCTGGTGTTCTGGTAACGGGAGGCAATGTTGCTTAAATTCAGTTTTTTGACATTGTCCAGAGAGTAGGAATTCTGCTTCAGATACTGCGGTCTGTCTTCTTCGTTAACTCCTTTCGTGATGTCCAGAAGGAAGGTTTTATAGTTATCAAACCACTCTGCAGCTTCAACTTCGGCATTGACTGCCAGATAATTCTTGACTATCATCAGACGGATTTTGCTGCTCAGCAGATAATATTCATATTTTTCGACATCATCGTAAAGGCTGATGAGCTCTCTCAAAATCTGGCGCAGAGGTTTGACAGGACTCGCCAGATCAATGACTGCCCTGAACATCAGCAGGTTGTAATACCAGTAGCGGTATTGATATTTTTTAGCAAGCTCCATCGCTTTGCTAATAATTGCTTCTGCGCCTGTGTAATCTTTTAGACCGATACAGCATTCGATTTCCAGGATATAAAAAACGGTCAGCGCATAATGATTTCTGACTTCGCCGGCAAACTTGGTCGCATTCTTCAGATGCTCCTGAGCCTGCGCATAATCGCGGTTCAGTATGGACACAAGGCTCAGAGTATTGTAATAAAACTCATCCTCGTGAATGTCGTGGTAATTGATTTGAACGTTCTTTCTGAGCAGCTTGGAGATTTGTTTCGGCAAACCCAGTTCATACAGATAATAAAAGTATGTCTTGACCAGCGGATTGATCTCTTTGATGATGCCGTCATTCAGCTGCGGTTCGTTCTCGCTGATGAATTTATAATAATATCCGAAGCTTTTGATTTTACTCATTGCCAGAGCCAGGTTGACTTCGATTGAACTGAGAAACTTAGCGCTTTTCAGTTTGATAATGATATCCTTTGACTGTCCCAGAAATTCGATTGCCTTCTGAAAATCACCCATCTTGATATGCGCTTCTCCCATATTCAGAAGCGCCAGAGCCATGGTAATATTAAGTCCCTGCTCTGCAGCGACTGTGTAACCCTTGTGCGAGTATGATTCCGAAACGGGAGTGTTGCCCTGTTTCAGATAAAGATCGGCAAAGTTGTTATAAATCAGTCCCAAATAGCGCTTGATGTTAAACCTGGTCCAGATGGAAAGGGCAATGTTGAAGTGCTCATTTGCCTCTTCAATATTCTTCAGATTGCTGTAACAAACACCCAGATTATTATGCAGCGATGCCAGTCTCAGCAGAACCTTTAAATCCTGCACTGAGGGCAGCTCGCTCAGAAAATCCTCCGCCGT
>JAWOHU010000058.1:0-6658 GCA_046485025.1 Cloacimonadaceae bacterium (SeqCode)
GCGCTGACGTGGATATGATGCTCGGCAATGGCTATGCTCACGACCATGCAGTGATTTCGCTTGACTTGCTCAGACGCAATCCCACTTTGATGAAAATATTCAAAGAAAGATACATAGACTAATTTACACAGAGGAAAAAATGGCAAACCTGATTGACATCAAAAGCATCGCCACAGACGCCGAATGGAAAGACTGGCACTGGCATCTGCGCAACCGCATTACAAATTATGAAGAACTGACCAAATACATCCAACTACAGCCGGAAGAGGAAGAAGTCTTCAAAAGCAAGATCTTCTCGTTCCGGATGGCAATCACGCCTTACTATCTGTCTCTGATAGACCAGTCCATTCCCAACGACCCTGTGCGCCGGCAGGCTATTCCCAGAATTATGGAAAGTCATATCGCAGTGGAAGATATGCCCGACCCCTTGCAGGAAGATGCAGACGCTCCCGTGCCCGGAATGACACACCGCTATCCTGACCGCGTTCTGCTGCTGCTCACAGACCAGTGTTCAATGTATTGCAGGCATTGCACCCGCCGCCGTAAAGCCGGTGAGACGGATGCTCCCATGCCCAAAGATAACGTCGAAAAAGCCTTTGAATACATCAGACAGAACAAGGAAATCAGAGACGTCATCCTGAGTGGCGGAGACCCTCTCACCATGGGCGATGAGCGTCTGGATGAGATTCTGGGGCAGCTCAGTCAGATTGAGCATGTGGACATTGTCAGAATCGGCACCAGGACGCCTGTGGTCCTACCTCAGAGAATCACTGACTCGCTGCTCAACGTCTTCAAAAAATATAAATTCCTCTGGCTGAATACGCATTTCAATCATCCTCAGGAATTGACTCCGGAATCCTGCGCAGCCTTAGCAAAACTGGCAGAAGCAGGAATCGTGCTGGGCAACCAGTCTGTTCTGCTCAAAGGCGTTAATGACCACGTCGATGTGATGAAACAACTGGTGCACGGCTTGGTCAAAAACAGAGTCAGACCTTACTACATCTATCAGTGTGACCTTTCGGAAGGAATTGCGCACTTCAGAACCCCCATCTCCAAAGGCATTGAAATCATCGAAAGCCTGCGCGGACACACCTCCGGACTCTGCATTCCGACTTATGTTGTGGATGCTCCCGGCGGCGGCGGAAAAATTCCTGTGATGCCGAATTTTATAGTCTCGCAGATGCCGGGCAGAGTGATTCTGCGTAACTTCGAAGGCGTGCTGACAGCTTATACAGAGCCTGATTTTCAGAACCAGAACGACGCTGATTACAAAGACCTGTGCCCCGAGGAAAGAAAATCTACGGAAGGACTTATGAATCTGCTGAGAGGAAAAAAGGTCTCAATCGGTCCGACAGAATCCAAACGCAACAAGCGCAGAAAAATATAAGACGGGGAGCTTCTGAACAAGCTTCTTAACAATATTAAACAGCTATGAAAACCAAAGTCGAAAGTTCAAAAATTAAACTGAAAAACGGCATTTATGCCATCGCCGGAATCTGTAAAAATTGCGGCAAAACCTCACTAATGAACAGTCTGCTGGCTCAGATTAAACACAAGCAGGCAGGCGTTCTAACCACTGGCAGGGATGGCGAGGAAAAAGATGTGCTATACGGCAACCCAAAGCCTGCAGTCAAGCTGCGGCGCGATATGCTGTTTACAAGCACTCCGGACGCTGTAGAAAAGCAGCGCTCGGCTGTCGAAGTCTTGAGTAAACTACCTTTTCACGCTGCCAATAAGCAACTGCTGCTGCTCAAAGCTTTACGTGACATTGAGACCGAAATCACAGGTCCCGCCAGCGCTGCAGACCAGATTGCCGTCGCCTCAATGATGAAAAAACTTGGTGCTGAAATCGTCTTTATAGACGGCTCTTTGGACAGAAAATCAATTGTTCTGAATCCCAAAGTCAATGGCGTTTTTATTGTTGTAGGCAGCAGTTATGGCAGTCTGGAAAAAATCAAGGCAGAATTGTCCAGACTGGTCAGGCTATCCTACATTCCGCGTTATATGGACAAGAATCTGAAAGCCATGCAGGATAACGTATCTGTCTATAAACAGGACATTTGGGTGCGAACCGGACACGCCACTCTAATGGGACACGAGACAGAAATCGCAAGTCTTTTGAAACAGTCCGTAAGTGACAAACTCTACCTGCCCGGCGCTGTTACTGATTCAATGCTGACTCTTTTACAGCCTGCATTGAGGTCTGTGCAGGACCTGATTGTCAGGCATCCTCTGAATCTGCAGCTCAGTCCGGAAAACCTGAATTCTTTGTTTAGTAATCACAGACTGACCTGCCTGAGTAAATTCGTGATTGTGGCGATTGCTGTGAACAGCTGGTCTGTCAAAGGCAGCCATCTGGATAGCAAAATCCTCAGAGATACCATCAGAAGAGAGTTCAGCGCTCTGCCTGTGATAGATATTTATGAGTAACACAGAAATTACGCCCAAAGACAGAGACAGAATTACCAATAAGACCATCAATCTGGGTCTGGTCTCCAATATATTTTTGTCTCTGGTCAAGACCTTTATCGGTATTTTCGGACACAGCTCGGCGCTACTGGCAGACGGCATCAACAGCACTTCAGACGTGGTCTACTATGTGGCAGTAAAGATCCTGACCAAGCAAGCCAATAAACCTGCAGATAAAGAACACCCCTATGGGCACAGGCAGTTGGAATCCATTGCAGCCATCGTGGTGGGCGCATTTATTCTGACCACCGGCATAGCCATTTTCTGGGGAGCAATCAATTCCGTTTATGACCTGCTGTCAGGCACCAAACCTGAATATTCGGTTTCTTTCTTTGCTTTGATAGTGGCGATTCTGACACTTATCATCAAAATTTATCTCTATACCATCACCCGGCGCAATCAAAAACTGACCAAAAACCCGACCATGAGAGCACTGGCAAATGACCATCTGAATGATATCATGGCTACCGTCAGTGTGATGGTTGGCGTGATTGGCAGCAGGCTGGGACTGCTTTGGATGGATCCTTTTGCCGGAGCAATCGTGTCCATCTTCATCCTCAGAACCGGCATCAGCATCATAATGGATTCTTCATCAGAACTGATGGATACTTTTCCAGACGACTCTTTCAAGGGTGACCTGAAGCAGGCAGCATCTGAGGTGTTGGGTGTTAAGCACATTGATATCATAGGTTTGCACAGGTTTGGTCCCTACTTCATAATCAACGTCAATATCGGTGTGGAGGGACAATTGTCAATTAAACAGGGACATGCCATAGCAGATGAAGTGGAAAAAGTCCTGCTGGACAGGTTCTCAGGCTCATTGCGCAAAGTGCACGTGCACTATCACCCCATCGAGTTCTGCTCACACAAGGAAAGCTGATGCATACAGGCAGAAAGCTACTGCTGCTCATCATCGGTCTGATTCTTCTGGTTTTTGTAACCTACTCCTGCTACTATCAGTTTATCGGAAAAGACAAAAGGCAGCGTGACATTGAAGCGGATTCTCTTAAATCTTGGACAATTATGACCATCCCCAAAGGTGGAAGCATCTATTCAGTGTTGGGTGAAACGAAGCTTCCTATGCAGGAAATAGGACTATTTGCCGTCAACTTTGGTATAAACATTGACGTCACCACCATCCAGCCCGGAGACACTCTCAAGCTGAAACTCACCCCCGATAATAATAAAATAGAGAAACTCATCTACATCCAGGAAATTGACGAGCAACACAATTTCACGCTCAGAGGTGATTCACTAATCTATTCCAAAATCAGCCTGCCGGTTCGTAAACAGACCCGTCTAATCAAAGGGAATCTGGAAACCACACTTGATAAAGCATTACTGTTAATGGGGTTGCTGCCTGCCGAAAAACAGCAGATCAATAATGGTCTGGAGTGCCTGATTAATTTTCAGCGGGACGCGCGTCAAGGTGATGAATTCAAAGTGTTTGTGGAGGAAAGATATCTGGGCGATATTCGCCTGCCCCGAGCCAAGCTGATTTATGTCTCCTATTCGGGTCAGCGCACCGGAATGCAGGAACTTTTCCGTTATCAGGACAAGGATGAGCAGTCAACTCTGAACGGGCTCTACACCAAGGACGGCAAAAGCGGCAACACCTCCGGAGTGGGATTTCCCTTAAGCAGAATTCATACCTCCTCCAGTTTTGGCAGACGCATAGACCCTGTTTATGGCGGTTGGAGAATGCACCAGGGAGTTGATTACAGAGCCAGCCGCGGAACTCCTGTTTTTGCAGTTGCCAATGGCACCGTCACTAAAGCTGCCTGGTATGGCGGTTATGGAAAAACCATCATTATAAAACACCCCAGCGGACTTTCCACCCAGTATTCACATCTCAATTCCATCGGCGTCCGCAACGGGCAGACTGTCAAACGTGGTCAGATTATCGGCAAGGTCGGCAGCACAGGAAAATCGACCGGCGCACATCTGCATTTTGGACTCATCAGCGGCAAAAAATATATCAATCCCACCAATCTCAGGATGGTTGGCGCTGAAAAACTGAACGACACACAGATGGTCAGATTTAAAGAACAACAGCAGCAAATCCGCCAATTACTTTTACAAAAAAGTATTTCCTAAACATAAAAGGAATGCGGATTGCTTATTAATAATAGAGATTATATTTAGAGCAGAGGGATATAAGATGAAGTACTTTTTATTGTTAATCTTTACATTGCCGGCACTGATGTATGGCGCAGTCCTGAACTATGCCATCGATAATGCATATTTTCAGTCCAACTTTGAAGCCAATAGATTTGACTTTGAGCCAGGCTCACAATGGGTTTATACAACTGCCCCCGGTTCCTACAGACTGCCGGTCAGGATGGTGAATATCATCCTGCCCAACGGCGCGGAAAATATCAGCTCCTCCTTCTCTGTCAGCAGCAGAAAAGTCATATCAGGACAACCGCCACAACTCAATACCGCCTATTCTGACGGAGAGAGAATTCTGACTTCCCAGCCTGCGTTGCAGCCCGCTCAGCACGTAATCTATCAGGGGCAAGGCAAATGGGGTGACGTTCAGTATGCCCGCTTTGCCATTCTCCCTGCGCTTTATGATGCTCAGTCCGGAAACTATGAACTGGATGAACAGATTAATCTCTCTGTCTCCTACACCCTGCCTTCAGACAAATCAGCTCAAACTGCCAACATACCCGCAATGCTGATTCAGGACCCGTCTTTCATCAATAAAGATATGATTCCGTCCTGGTACAGACCCAACCGCAACAGAAATTATGATTATCTGATTGTTTCCACTCCTGAGCTGTATGCAGCAGCACAGCCTCTGACAGCTTTGCGTCAAAGCCAGGGTCTGATCACTGCTTTTGCTGACATCAATCAGATTATGCTGACCTCTTCAGGCGCTAATCCTGTCGAAAAGCTGCGCAATCATCTGATTCTGGAATATGTGACTTCGCCTTTCACATATCTGCTGCTGATTGGCGACACAGACCTGATTCCGATTGCCTATCTGACGCCTGAGCCCAATGGCAATGAGACAGTGCCTTCGGACTTTTATTACAGCGACCTCAGTTCGCCTTTTGACTCTGACAATGATGGCAGGCTGGGAGAATATGACACAGGTATGGACTACACTCCCGAGCTTTTTGTAGGCAGAATTCCCTGGAATGATGCAGCTTCAGTGGCTCAAATCAGCACCCGCATCGCTGCTTTTGAAGCTGATGATTTTGCCTGGAAACAAAAAGCCCTCCTGCCTGCCGCCATGCTCAATTATGCCAATGAAGAACCCGGCTTCGAACACACTGACGGCGCTACCTTCATGGAATACTGCAAATCCAATATCCTGCGCAACTATCAAAACACCACTCTGTATGAGCAGGCAGGTATTCTGCCCTCCTATCCAAGTGACCACACCCTGCAGTCAGACACTTTGAGAACTTTAATCAACACACAGAGTTGGGGAATCGTTAACTGGAGCGCGCATGGCAGCCCGACAAGCAGCGCACGCAAGGTCTGGATGAATGACTGGGACAATGATAACATACCCGACCCGCAGGAAATGATGTGGTACGGCCTGGTCAACTTAAACACCTTCAACAATCTGGCCAATCAGGATGGTTCCGTCTATTTTTGCGCTTCCTGCAACAACGGTATGCTGGACTACACGGAAACCTCTTTGGGGGAATGGCTTATCCTGAAAAAAGCTGTGGCTGACATTGCCGCCACCCGCACCGGATGGTATAAAATAGGCTGGGAAAATCCCGGCTGGGGGGGCTTAAGTTCCTATAACTATCACTTCCTGGAAAATTATGCTCAACACGGAATGACAGTGGGTCAAGCCCACTCTTATGCCAATTGGCTGCACACACAATATTGCCTGTTTGGCGACCCCATCGATTCCAATGGCATCATCTGGCCTGAACTGCAGAACATTTACACCTATCTCTTGTTTGGAGACCCGGCCATAGGTTATCCATCAGAAACAGCAGCACCTGAAGGTAAAATTCTGGTTTGGGAACCTATTGGCAATACAGGAAATACGGTTGTTAATGGTCTGCTGGACCTGGCTCCTTATAATGTCGTTTATGCCCGCTATCTGATTGACTCCTATAATTATCTGAATCAGTTTGACGCTGTCTTCTGTCTGTTTGGATTCGGTGCGGACAGCTATTCCCTAACTCCTGACAGCACCAGCTATGCTTATCTGCTA
>JAWOHU010000138.1:0-14066 GCA_046485025.1 Cloacimonadaceae bacterium (SeqCode)
TTTACACTATCAAAAAAAGCGAGCGGTCAGTTTTTTATCAGGGTGACCTGTTTGTTTATTACTGCCTGTTCCGCCTTAATTCTAATCAGATAAGATTGAGAGGACAATAGGCAAAGTGTCTGGCCTGAACAAAAAAAAACCGTGCCCCTTTTGAGGACACGGTTTCGTAACACAGAATATACTAACTGTTGTTAGAGGACTTTATTACCTCTGATCAATCTGATCAGCACAATTATAATGGCCACAACTATCAGAACGTGGATGAAGCCTCCAATTGTGTATGAGGTAACAACCCCCAGGAACCATAGAACCAAGAGAATTACTGCGATAGTCCAAAGCATGTTTTGCTCCTTTTTTTAATATTAGTTAATAGCACTTATTTCAATGCGTCGGTTCTGAGCGCGACCATCAAGTGTTTCATTTGATGCGATGGGTTCGGACTCGCCTTTACCGGCAACCTGAATACGAGATGAGCTGATGCCTTTGTTAACCAGCCAGGTTTTGACTGAATTGGCTCTTCTCATCGATAAGGCCTGATTGTCAGCATCGCTGCCGACACTGTCAGTGTGACCGGTAATCAAAACTGAGACATCAGAATTAGCCTGCAATGATTCATAAACTTTCTGCAGGGTTACCGCGGAATTGGAAAGGATGGTGGAACTGCCGGTGGCAAAGTTAATACCGGTTAAAACCAGTTTAACGTCTTTTTTCAAATCAAAAAGGTCGTCTGAGGGATCCAGAGGATTCCGGCCGGCTTTGATTTCTGCGCCGTCATTCATACCGCCGCCGTCTGTATCAATATTCGTGGGGTCGGTGCGATGAGTTTTTACTTCTGCAAAATCAGTCAGACCATCACTGTCAGAATCAGCTTTGTTGGGATCGGTTTTGTAAACCATAACCTCTTCATAATCATTGAGCCCGTCACCATCAGTATCAGCTTTCAAGGGGTCGGTGCGATATTTCAGAACTTCGTCACCATCAGAAAGCCCGTCACCGTCTGTATCAGCTTTTTTGGGATCAGTGCGGTACTTATTGATTTCATCATAATCAGACAGTCCGTCCCCATCAGTATCAAGCTTGTTGAGGTCTTCAACAACATCGTCCTTAGGGTCCAGAGGGTTCTTGCCGGCTTTGATTTCTGCGCCGTCAATCATGCCGCCGCCATCAGTATCAATTTTCAAAGGATTAGTAAGATGAACTTTAACTTCATCATAATCAGACAGTCCGTCACCATCAGTATCAGCTTTATTGGGATCGGTTTTGTAAACCATGATCTCGTCCCAATCATTAAGTCCGTCACCATCAGTGTCAGCTTTGAGTGGATTGGTGTTGTATTTGTTTATTTCGTCCTCATCAGTCAAACCGTCTTTGTCAGAATCCAGGGGCTTATCAGCTTTCCTGCCAAAAGGACTATTGACCGAAACACCAAACATCACATTGTAAAATGCATCATTTCTGGCATTGGTGAGACTGTTCATATCATTACTGGCACGCGTCAAACCGTCAAGTCTGTCAGAGGAAACATTGTATCCTCCATGTAAATCAAGCGAAACTCTGTCTCCCAACCTGGCCTGGAGTCCCAAACCCATTGGAAAAACAGGACAAAAATGAGAATTTCCATCCTTTACGTCCTTGGCAACGCCCATCCCGGTATAAATATAAGGGGATATCACGCTCATCTGGATAGGACTGAAAAGAAATCTGATATCTGCCATTGCAATCTGAGTTTCGTATGCTTTTAAAGGATTTACAGGGTTATCCTGTGTCTTAAGTGGCATATAACTCAAGCCTATCTGAGTCATAAATTGTCTGGCAATACCTAATTGAATAAACGCACGACCTGTTGGTACCCAAGTCTCGTCTTCGCCTGCGTTGTCCCCCCGAGCAGCGCCGCCATAAATACCATAGCCCCAATTTGTTCTAGCCTGGGCATAGATATTCGAAAAAGTAAATAATGCCAGTAGCAGCATCGTGATTAAAACCATTGGTTTCATATCATTCTCCATTAAGTTAAGTGTGCCGAATTTTAGACTGTCGGAACACAATTGTTGTTATCCATACTCCTCCAAGTAAAAACAAAGAGGAACTAAGGTTGAAAACAATGCAAGATTGTATCATCCCAACCCAAAATTTCTAAGTCATGTTCATTCTGATGTTCAGACTTAGCTGATTTTATCGTTTGACTTTGTCGTTTGACAGCGTCATATGACATAATAACCCGTTTCCATTATAAAGCAAAGATTTAGTTTAATAATTTATTTGCTTTTCTATCACTAATGAGTTAGAATTTAGTTGACACTGTCAATAGACTAAGTCTATCATTACGTTTATGTGTCTTTATTTGATTTAACATAAAGGAGAAATTCAGATGGCAATAACTACAATTGTTCCTGAAGCAGTAAAAAAGCTTAAAGCTACAGCAAGTTCAGAAGAGTATGAGGTACCGGAAAATATGAATGGTAAAATACCTAAGCCGCCAGACCCCAAAACATCTAAGGGTCTCATCTTTATTGCAGCTATCAAGCTTTTTTCTGAATTAGGCTATGCCAGAACGAGCACCCGTGCCATAGCAGCTTTGGCAGGAGTCAAACAAGTCATGATTCATTATTATTACGGAAGCAAGTTGTTGCTGTATGAAGCAGTCTTGAAATATGAAGGCATGACCATGCTGTCAGTTATTTTCGGAGCCAATCCTGAGCACAAGTCACCGGAGGAAATGCTGATTGATTCGCCCATCAGGCTGATGACAGTATTGCATGACAAACCTCAATGGGCAGCATTGTTAAGACGAGAAATCGCTGACGGCGCGATTCATCTCAGAAAAGCACTGAAAGATGTATCTGAACATGGTCCTCTGGGTGCAAACCTGCACTTTCGAGATGCCTATTTAACAGCAGTCCGAACCGGCAAGGCAGTGAATCTGCCGATTGAAGCAGTGCGTGAATGCCTTTTGGCAATAGGCTACAGCGCTATTTATCTGGCACCTCTGATTTCCATGATAAACGAGAGAGATATTCACAACGAAACCGTTTGGGAGGAATGGAAACTCACCCTGAGCACCATCCTTAAGCGTGGACTTCTGATCACAGACCCGGATTGTGACAAAACTTAAAATAACACAGAGAATGACTATTTAAGTTTCATTACCTTCTTGAACAGAACTCCGGTTCTGGTTTCCAGTTTTAACAGGTAAACTCCTGCCCCGACAGGGTGTTGGTTCTCATCGCAGCCATCCCAGACCATGCCTTTTCCGGAAATGCTGTTAAATGCGCGGATTTTCTGTCCTTTGATGTTGTAGATGTAGACCCGGACGGGAGCATCTATCTTTTTGTTAAAATCAAAGTTAAGCTTGTCGTAGAAGGGATTGGGATAGCAGGTCACAGTAAGCGCAGAAGGCGTTATAACCTCATCCTCATTTGCCACATCAGGATAGAGCTGCGGGATAATCTGCTGCAGAAAGATCCTGACCTCGTCCTCCAGCATATAATACAAAGGAAAGCCGAGTAACACCATGGTGCCGTTGTTGTCAGACCTGACGGCAAGAGGCTCTCCGTGCCCGTTCAGGCTGTCAATCGTAACAGCGGAATAGACCACCTGAGTCGCTCCGGGGAAGATGTATGCCATGCTCAGATTGCCGTTCCAGACAGGGGTCAGCTTATCCGGGTCGGGATGCAGGTCCTGATAGAAATCGCTCTGAGCAGCTGTCAGAGTGGGCTGGTTGATTATGACAGGCGTCAGGCCATTGAACCATTGGTCGTAAAAGGTCTGCGGCAGCGCTCCGGGATGCTTCCAGCCTGAAATCAACAGCTTGCCGCCGCTGATGACATAGCTGGTCAGCGTGCCGATGGCGTCATCCAGATAAAATTCGCTGTAGTCATCGCAATGCCACAGCACCATTGGATAGTGGCTAAGCGTACTTAAAGTGGGCGCTCCCTGGAAATTGTAGTCCCAGGTTGTATAGTTAAAATCTTCCAATACGCTGGCGTAAAAATCGTCCACCATCTGGTCGGTGGGAGAGAGGGTGGAGCCAGTTCCGTCGCGGGTTTCATCCACAACCAGAAAACCCCAGTCAAAGGGAAATTCAATAGGTGTGGCAGACATAAGATTGGAGGGAAGCGACTCGAAACCGCCCTCTTCTTTGGCTGTGACATAATACTGATAGGTGTAGCCGTTGAGCGGAGTCAGGTCTGTATAGGTCAAAGCCGCCAGGGGAAACATGTTCAGCCTTGTCCAGGTGCCTTCCGGCAGTCTTTTTCTATAGATGTTGTAGCCTAAAAGCGGAAGGGGTGAAGCCAGTGCTGTCCAGGTCAAAGTCACTCTGTGATTGGCAGGAGCACAGGTGATAAGCTGGAAAGTGTTTACAGACCAGCCGCGGTTTAACACCCAGTGGTTGGGGTCAATCAAGATGTTGGTCAGAATATCAGTATCCGGATTCATTGGAAGCACTGTGGCAAAGCCATTGGGAGTGGCTCTGACCACAACGGAATCAAGCAAAGCAGAGCCGGGAAGTTTGAGCGGAATATCAATGTCGAACTGCGTGGTGGACGAACTGGTGGTCTGTCCGACGATTTTTGCCAGACCGGTTCCATTGGTGAAATAGGTCAGTTTGGCAGACGGGATGCCGGGGCTGTAAACCCATTGCTGAAAGAACTGCGTGAAGTCCTGTCCGCTGATTTGCTCCGCCATTGCTTCGAATTCACTGGTGATGACATTGCTGCCGTTGTGTGTGTTAAACCAGGTCTGGACAAAGTTAAAGAAGGTCGGGCTGCCCATTTTGAGTCTCATCATATGAATGACGGAAGCGCCTTTTTCATAGGTGCAGGGCGAGAACATATTGTTATAGGGCGGGTTATACATCACGCGGGTGGGATTGCTGATTTCCCAGTTCAGGTAATAGTTCTGAATGCCAGACCAGAGATAGCTCAAGCCACCTGCCCAACCGAGTTTTTTATGCTTCCACAAAAATTCGGAATAAACAGCAAAACCTTCCTTCAGCCAGACGTCAACCATGCTGAGAGGTGTCACAGCATCGCCAAACCACTGGTGTCCAAGCTCGTGGGAAATCACAGTTTCAGAGGATTGAGTGCCGGTCAGTGAACCGGCTCCCAAAAGCGTCATAGTCTGATGTTCCATGGCGGCATAGGGAGAGATGCTCATGCAGGCGTGACCATATTTTTCAAAAGGATAGGGACCATAGACCTGAGAGAAAAAGTCAATCATGGCAGGCAGGTTGGCAAAGTCAATCTGTGCATCTGCCAAATCGTTAGGAAGCACGAAATTCTGAATGGGCAGATTGCCCAGAGATTGATTGAATTCCACAAAAGCTGCTGCAGCAAAGCCTATTACATAAGTGGCGACAGGACTTGGGTGTGACCAGAAGTGCGTTTTGGTGCCATTGCCGTTATCCGTAATGCTTTGTCTGATGCCGTTTCCAGCCACCAGCCAGTCGCTGCGGACAGTGATATGCATATCAATCAGAGCCTTGTCCCAGGGGTGGTCATAGCAGGGCCAGTAATACCTTCCGGCATCAGGATTGGAGAGAGTGTAGACACCGGTCGAATTGAACTTGATACCGATGTTGAAAGGCGAGGGGCTGAGAGCCGGGGTTCCGGAATAGAAAACCTGAGTGGTGAACTGCTCTCCATAGGCGAAATTGACCGGGATGGTGATGACTCCGTTGATGTGAGTAAAGGTGCTGACAGAGTCATTGACCAGCACCTGTGAAACTGCCAGAGTGCCTCCAGCCAATTCGTAACTGATACTGGTCAGGCTGCTTTCTGAGGTGACAAAGGCTTTGACATTGCCGTCCAGATGGTGTGAGACATCATTGATGGTCAGCGTTAGGACATATTTTGTGATGTCAAAACCGGTCAGGGAATCGTATCTTTCAATCGTGCGCGTGGAGGGCAGGTCGCTCCAATATTTTTGCATGGCATTCAGAGTAGTGCCCATCGCAAAAAAAAGCAAGCAGGCAACAAGGATGAAAAGTGTCTTAAACTCTCTGTTCATAATCACTCCCAATTGTAATACCTAATGCCGGATGAGAAAAAATCAGTCAAGAAAAATGCACAGCTATCATCTTGCAGATGTCTGGAATCGTTTTTTGATAAGGACTGAGAGGTAGCTTAAATTAACAGGCTGGAATACTATCAAAGCAGAGAAAAAAGCACATGATGAAAATTTTTGATAGACAAACATCCTTTACTCGTGTTTTTGTCACATATTATTAAAGTTTCGTGAGAATGACAGGAGATTATGAAAACACGGCTGGCCAAAATCCGCAATATCGGCATCATCGCACATATTGATGCAGGCAAGACCACGACGACAGAACGAATTCTGTTCTACACTGGTTTTCTGCACAAGATGGGTGAGGTCCATGACGGTAACACTTTTACCGACTGGATGGAACAAGAGCGCGAACGCGGCATTACTATTACTTCGGCAACCGTCGCCTGTCACTGGAATGAATATCAAATCAACATTATCGACACTCCCGGGCATGTTGATTTTACGGCTGAAGTGGAACGCAGCTTACGCGTTTTAGACGGAGCAGTAGGAATTTTCTGCGGGGTGGGAGGTGTCGAACCCCAATCCGAAACAGTCTGGCATCAGGCTGAAAGATACAATGTGCCTCGTCTGGCGTTTGTCAATAAACTGGACAGGCTCGGCGCTGATTATGAAAGAGTAATCGGCATGATTCACGACCGGCTGACCACCAAGGCAGTTCCTATCAATATTCCGCTGGGCAGGGAAGAAAATTTCAGCGGCATCATCGACCTCGTGACTATGAAAGTAAACAAGTTTGACCCCAATTCACAGGGCTTTACAGTTCACGAGGAAGACATCCCGGAAGAGTATCTGGAAAGGGCTCAGCTCAGTCGCGAAATGCTGCTGGAAGCGGTTGCAGAGTTTGATGATGGATTGATGACACATTACCTGGAAGGCGAAGCTGTCCCGGATGAAGTGTTCAAGCGCGCCATCCGTAAAGGCACGGTGCGCAATCAATTTGTGCCTGTTCTGTGTGGCAGTTCGCTCAAAAATAAAGGTGTGCAAATGCTGCTGGATGCTATTTGTGATTATCTGCCTTCACCTTTGGATGTGTGTGCTGCGGAGGGATTTGAACCCAAGACACACAGACCGGTTGAGATACACTGCGATCCCAAAGGACCTTTGGTGGGGCTGGCTTTCAAGGTCCAGATTGATAAATATGTCGGCAAGCTCATCTATATCAGAGTTTATTCAGGTATGCTCAAAAAGGGCGATAGCTTTGTCAATCAGTCCACCGGAAAACGTGAAAGAGTAGCGCGCATTCTGCAGATGATGAGCAATCGCAAGAACGATCTGGATCAGCTCTACGCGGGCGATATTGGCGCTGTGGTCGGACCCAAGAATCTGATTACAGGTGATACTATTGCCGGTGAGCATAACAAAGTTCTGCTCTCCCGAATGCAGTTTCCGGATACAGTGATTTCCATTGCCATTGAACCCAAGACCAAAGCTGACCAGGACGCTTTGAAAGAAGCGTTGGCGCGTTTGGAAGAGGAAGACCCGACTTTCAATGTCAGGATTGATAAAGAGACGGGGCAGACCCTGATTTCGGGCATGGGGGAATTGCATCTTGATATCATTATTGATCGCGTCAGACGCGAGTTCAACGTTCAAGCCAATATCGGCATCCCGCAGGTCTCATATAAAGAATCCATCACCCGACAGGTTACAATTGAGGAAGTTTTCCAGAGAGATATGAATGGCAAGGTCAACTATGCCAAAGTTAAATTTCAGATTACTCCGATTCCGCTCTCCAAGCTGCCGGAAGGCAAAAAGAACGTCTTTCTGAACAAAGTAAAAGAAAATGTGATTCCGTCCCTTTACTGGAAAGCGATTGAGGAGAGCTCTCTTAATGCTCTGAATGACGGACCTCTGATAAACGGCAACGTGGAAAGAGTCCAGATAGAGCTGATAGACGGCGGTTTTGACCCGATCAATTCCAGCGAAATGGCTTTCCATATTGCCACTGCGATGGCAGTCAACCGCGCTCTGAGAGAGGCGGAAGCAGTTATTATGGAGCCTATTATGCTGCTCTCAGTGCTGACTCCGGATGATTTTGTGGGCGACATTATTGGCGATATCAATGCCAAACGCGGCAAGGTTGAAATTTTCAGAAGACACAATGAATTCCAGCAGGAGATTGTGGCGGAAGTCCCTCTCAGCGAGCTTTTCGGCTATGCCACACGCATCAGATCCCTGTCACAGGGCAGGGCAATTTATACCCTCGAATTCAAGAAATACGAAATCACTCCACCCAATGTGCAAGCCAATGTCCTAAAACGCATCAGAGGATATTGATAGTCGTCCCTGCGCAGGCAGGGAACCAGCCTGTTTAAATCTATTCCCGCCCGCCACCCTGTTGGATGGGGCTTTGCCCCATACCCCAAGGCTGAATTTATCCGATTTAGATAGCTGAAATATCAGTGTTCATGCAATGTTTTTCTTATTCGTACCGTAAAGCATCTATCAGATTAAGGTTGCCTGCAGGATCTGGCAGGATACCAGCCAAAGAAAATCCCGATCAGGCAGGAAAAACTGACCGCCAGCATGATAGACCAGACAGTGACAGAGATGCTCCACTGCATGGTTTGACTGACTATTCTGGCGGCAATCAGCCCCAAAAGAATTCCCAGCAAACCTCCCAAAATACTGATGGTGACAGCTTCTATGATAAATTGCAGCAGGACGTCTCTTTTTCTGGCGCCGACTGCCATGCGGATGCCGATTTCCTTGATTCTTTCAGTGACCGAGACCAGCATAATATTCATAATGCCGATGCCGCCTACAAGTAATGAAATGCCTGCAATGCTTGCCAGCAGGATGGTCATAGTATTGGATACTTCCTGAGAAGTTTCCGCAATATCAGTCTGAGTGCGCACGAAAAAGTCTTCCGAAGTTGTGTCCCTGTGTCTGATTTGAAGCAGTTCCGTAATTTCCTGCTGCACGATGGGAATCATTTCTTTTGATTCTGCCGAGACATAAACCTGCAGCATCGGTCTGCGGGAACCCGTAAATCTGGTCAGAACCATGGTGTAGGGCGCAATGACAATATCATCCTGATCGCCGCCCATCACGCTTTGTCCTTTAGCCTTCAGAACTCCGACCACGGTGACAGGGATGTTTCTGATGCGGATGACTTTGTCAATCGGGTCTTCATCACCAAACAGATTTATGGCAACTGTGGGACCAATGACACAGACCTTGGTTCCGGAGCGCACGTGACTGCTGTTGAAAAGAGTTCCCAGCTCCACCTGTATATCTCTGATGTCAAAGAAGTCCACATCAGCGCCCATGACCTGGGCACGCCAGTTTTGAGAGCCGTATTTCAGTTGTCCGTAAGAGCGCACCAGAACTGAGGCATATCTGACACCTCTGACCTGCTCGCGGATGGCTTCCACGTCTTCTACTTCCAACAGATTGCCTGTTCCTGCTTCTGCCCTGGCAGTGGAGCGATTGCTACCCCAGTTTGAAGAAATTGAAATGACGTTGGTTCCCATGCTGCTGATCTGGTCATCAATGATTTTCTGAGCGCCCTGCCCGATAGCCAGCATGGTGATGACAGCCGCCACGCCGATGATGATGCCCAGCATGGTCAGAAAGGTGCGGGTTTTATTTCGCTTGAGTGATTTAAAGGCGATTTTGATAATTGCTATGAGTGACATATCAGTCCTCTTCAATTGGTGGAAGCGCTTTCAGGTCTTCCTGAGCGTTTTTGATTTTGGGATTGGGCAGGTCGGAACGGATTTTCCCGTCCTTGAAAGTGATAATTCTTTGCGCATACTGAGAAATGTCCTGCTCATGCGTGACCAGGATAATGGTAATGCCTCTTTGGTGCAGTTCCTGAAAAACTGCCATGACTTCCACGCTGGTGCGCGAATCCAGATTGCCGGTAGGCTCGTCTGCCAGCAGGATTAAGGGCTCATTGACAATTGCTCTGGCAATGGCGACACGCTGCTGTTGACCTCCGGAAAGCTGATTGGGAAAGTGATGTGACCTGTCTTCGATAGAGACATTGCGCATCGCTTTCAGAGTCAGTTCCCTGCGTTCGTGATGAGGCAGTTTGGTTCTGTAGAGCAGAGGGAGCTCGACATTTTCATAGGCGGTGGTTCTGGGCAGCAGATAAAAGGACTGAAAGACATAGCCGATTTTCTGATTGCGCAGATGTGCCAGCTCTGATTCTTCTATCGTGTGCACGTCAATTCCGTCCAGACTGTATTTGCCTGTAGTGGGTTTGTCCAGACAGCCGATCAGATTCATCAATGTTGTTTTTCCGGAACCGCTGGCACCCATAATGGCAATGAATTCTCCGGTCTTGATTTGAAGGTCAACCCCGCGCAGGGCATGCACTTCCACATCACCCATAACGTAAGTTTTGCTCAGATGCTCTATCTTTACTAAGGGTTCTGCCATGACAAAAATCCTAATGACCCGGTCTGAAGCCGCCGCCGGAATTGAGAATTGACCTATTGGCAGCAGCAGCCTGTTTGGGATCAGTGTAGTTCACGCCTGTGATGAACTGCTGATCGGGCTCCAGTCCTGAAATCAGTTCGACGTATCTGCCGTCCGAAAGTCCTGTGACAATATCCACCGGAGCGGGTTTGCCGTCCTGTAAAATCCAGACCCGGCTTCTGCTTTGTTTTACTGCATATTCTGCACCGGGTGTGAAAGCTGTCTGACTGCCGTGCTGCTGTTGCGTTTGAGGAGTTCTTCTTCCGCCTGCCTGAGCCCTTTCTCTTAAAGCGGCGCGCTGTTCCGGAGTCATCTGCTGCATGCGTGCTCTGACGCTGTCAGGCACGGATCCTTCTGGAGTTGGGGCAGATTTGTCAGAGGTGTTTTGGTTGGCAGCGCCCAATGCAGGTCTGGCAGTTATGCTGTCATCCCATTTCAAGCCAAACTGCTCCCAGAGCTCTTTGCCGGGTCGGAAGCGAATTGCTGTTTCCGGAATGCGTGAGACATTTTCCCTTTCCTGAACCACGATGGTGACGTTGGCTGTCATGCCCGGCAGCAGTTTCAGCTGCGGATTATCCACATTGATAATTACTGTGTAAGTAACCACGTTTTGATTGGTATTGGGACTGAGCCGGACCTGCTGAACACTGCCTCTGAACCGTTCTCCGGCAAAGGCGTCCACTGTGAATTCGACCGCTTCTCCGACTCTGATTTTGCCGATATCAGCTTCATCCACATCGGCATCAATCTGCATTTTCCTGAGGTTGTCGGCGATGATGAATAAAGTGGGCGAACTCATGCTGGCAGCGACTGTCTGACCTTCTTCCACGTTGCGTGAGATGACGATTCCGTCGATGGGTGAAGTGATAATTGCGTTGGCAAGGTTCTTTTCCGCTTTTTTGAGGGAGGACTGAGCATTGGCAAGACTCTGCAGCGCTTGGTCATACCTGTTTTGCGCCTTCTGCCGGTCATAGGAAGTGCCCATTTCTTTACTGAAAAGTTCATTCTGCAGGTCGAGGTCAATTTTGGCGTCCTGGACGCTGATCTGAGCGCGGGTGACGTCAGAGCGGGCTGATTCCAGACTTGCCTCCAGGTTTTCGGTGTCCAGTTTAGCAAGCAGTTCGCCACGGCGGACATTGTCGTTAAAGTCTTTAAAGAGCTTGAGAATTTTACCCGAAATTTCAGTGCCGATTTCCACTTTGGTGGATGGGTTCAAAGTGCCGCTGGCAGTGACTTCTTCTCTGATTGTGCCGTTGGAGACAGAGTCCAGCCGCCATTCGGGTTTGTTTTGGTTTTTTTTGTAGAGGGAGTAGCCAATGATTGCTGCAGCAATAATGACAAGGACAATGATCACTCTGATTGCTTTTTTCATTTTTCTTCCTGAATTATGTATGTTTTTCTTTTATGAAATATGTGCCATCAAGATATCTGCTAAGTTTTGGACTCAGGCTCTTCTGTCAATTAAAAACCTTTCGCTTATTATTACAAGCCTGCTCACGTTTTCCTGCAAAGGTTTTTCGATGCGATTTTCCCTGCCTTTTTCCTTCTTCTCACATACTAGCATTACGGAGTCAATACGCTATCATTACGGATTAAACCCGTAATGACTCCGTATTGGTAGCGTATTGCCTGTAAGAGCCAAGATAATTTTCTTGACAAGCAAAGTGACCATCAATAGTATGATATTTTGGTAATTCTTAATAAAAGAGGAGGTCCTGTGACTATTGAGCTCACTGCCGATAACAAGACTGCCCGGCTGAAAATTGACGGAATTTTAACCAGTGATAACAGCTACATCCTGCAGGATAAGCTGAATGAAGTCCTGAAGGGCGATTACACTTATCTGGAACTGGATCTGCTGGAATGCCGCAACATCAGCAGTACAGGCATCGGAAAAATCCTTTTATTTTACAAAGATTTCATAGCCAAAGGCGGCGAAATCGAAGTTATCAGATGTTCTCACGGCGTCTATGAACTCTTTTCCATGCTCAAACTCAATCAACTCTTCACTGTGAATTTGGGATAAATGCCAGAACCAAAAACCAAAATCCTGGTCGTTGATGACAGCATCAGCATGGTGGACGGCCTGGTCAAAATTCTCCAGGTTTCCGGCTATGATGCAGACCCTGCCTACAATGGTCAGGACGCTCTGCGCAAACTTGGCGTCAAAGAATTTGATTTAATTCTGTGTGATATCGAAATGCCTGGTCTGACAGGACTGGATTTGCTCAAACATGTGCGCCAGGATTATGACGAAATTCCCTTTGTGCTGATGACCGGTTTTCTGGAACAGGAATACTTCATCAGAGCAATCCAATTGGGCGCTTCCGACTTTATCCGCAAACCGATTGACACGGAACACCTTTTATATACCATCCAGCTTCAGATAAACAAGAAAACAGAAGACAGCGACGTCCAGAAAGCTATCACCAAATTCGACAAGGCAGACGTTAATTTTGTCATCAATCCGGCGATGTTTGATGAGGTTGATTTCACCAAAGCCTTCACCATCTTCTTCCGCAACAATCTGAATCTGCACAGCTCTCTGATCAATGAATTGCTGCTCTGCATTGAAGAGATTATCTACAACGCTCTGATTCACGGCACTCTGAAACTGAATCTGAAAGAACGCACCCTGAATCATAGTCAATACAAAGAAGTTGTCAAACAAAAACTGCAGAATCCGGAAATTGCCCAAAAACGCATTCACATCTCGCTTTCTGTTGACCTGCAGGCAAAGATTCTGAGCTTCACCGTCGAGGATGAAGGCGATGGATTTGATTTTGACTTCTGGCTGAAAAAAATCAATACCTCGCAGACCATCCAGCTTGACGAATACGGACGCGGCATCTCCATCATCTATCACCTCACAGATAAACTCACTTTTGACAAAGGCGGTCGCCGGATCAGCATTGAGAAAAAGTTTGAACATGCTGCCCCGCTCCTCAAAGCTTCTAACTGAACTGCTGAAAACAGCGCTGCAGAAGTCTGACCTGGCGGGTGTGGAGAGTCACAAAGTAAAACTGCTGCTCTCGGAAATCACTGCCATACCAATTCCAGCTTTGACTTTGAACCGGGAAAAAGTATTATCAGAAGAGCAGGCAGAACACTTCCAATCAGCTCTGCAAAGACTTCTTGCTCATGAGCCGGTGCAATACATTTTGGGCAAAACCGGGTTCTATGGTCTGCAGATTTTGGTGAATGAAAATGTTCTGATTCCCAGGCCTGAAACTGAAGGTTTGGTGGAGTGGATTGCTGCTCGCGAACAGGGTTGTCTCAAAGTGCTCGAAATCGGCACAGGCAGTGGAGCTATTGCTCTGGCACTAAAAAAACTGAAACCTGAATTTGACATCACGGCAACCGATATCTCAGTTCAGGCAATTAAACTTGCAGTCCGGAATGCTCGACAGCTTGGACTCCAAGTCACTTTTCAGGTGGCAGATCTTTTTCCCAAAAACAACTTCAGATATGATGTCATAGTCTCCAATCCGCCTTATGTATCAAGTTCGGAATATGCTCTGCTGGCTGACGAGATCAGGTTCTATGAACCGCGTCTGGCTCTGCTG
>JAWOHU010000215.1:0-3497 GCA_046485025.1 Cloacimonadaceae bacterium (SeqCode)
TCATTGGCACTGGTCAGGATTTTGCGTCGGTTGTATCGGGTCGATGCAAAGGTCAAGTGGCCCAATGATATTCTTGTGGATGACAAAAAACTCTCCGGAATGCTTTCGGAGATGGAAACCGAAGCGGATCTTGTCAGTTATATCAATGTCGGTTTAGGGATCAATGTCAACAATGATCCTCGAAATGAGGAACCCAGTGCCACTTCATTAAAGATTCTTTTAAATCGGAATGTCTCACGGATAGAGATTTTAACGCATTTCTTTAATGAATTTGAAAACCTGCTTTCCAACCTGGAATCCGAAGATATCATTTACCATTGGAAACAATATTCAGGCACCTTGAACAGACCTGTAAAAATTGTCACCACCACTGAACTGATCGAGGGTATTGCAACGGATGTGGATGAAACCGGAGCGCTGGTGCTGAAGCTATCGGATGGTACCGTCAAAAGGGTTATTTATGGGGATTGTTTTTATCAGGACCGGCATTGCGCTGGCAGTGCTGGGAAGCATTCTGCCCTCCTTTCTCATCATTCTGATAATTGCCATTTCTTTCAACAACTGGTCGCAGCTGAAAATCGTGCAGAACGCCTTTAATGGACTGCGTCCAGCCGTGGTGGCGCTGATTGCGGTGCCTGTTATCCAGATCGCCAAAAAATCCAGAATCAGATGGCAGCGGTATTGGCTGCCGCTGGCTGCCATTATTCTGATCGTGTTTTTCAACGTTTCGCCGATTTACCTGATCATTTTTACCATCCTGTTTTCCTGGATTCAGCATCTGTATGAGACCGAGAACCCTGACAGGGAGAGCAACTGATGATCTGGCAACTGTTTATCACTTTCTTTCGGATCGGACTTTTCAGTATCGGCGGCGGCTATCCCATGCTCAGCATGATTTACCAGGAAGTGGCAATTCAGAACCGCTGGCTCAGCCACCAGGAAGTCACGGACATGATCGCCATCTCGCAAATGACGCCGGGACCTATCGCCATCAACGTGGCGACCTTTATCGGATATCGCCAGGCAGGCTTCTGGGGCGCATTTTTCACCACTCTGGGAGTGATTCTGCCCTCCGTCATTCTGATGCTGCTGATCGCTCTGTTTTATTTCAGACTGCGCAGCAAACCCTGGTTTTATGCCATCATGACAGGTCTGCGTCCTCTCGTCATCGGACTCATCATCGCTGCAGCCTGGTTCACGGCAAAAAGCGCTTTCGTCGGCATTTTTGGAGTTATTGTCTTCCTGGCTTGCTTTTTCCTCTCTCTAAAATTCAAAACCAATCCGATTGTGATTTTACTCTTATCTGCCCTGGCAGGCATTATCGTCGGGTAGTCAAAAACCTTGTAAGTAAAGCAATTATAATAATTAACACACATATTTCCCCCTAAACTGCTGGCTTGATTATCCATTTATCCTGGTTAGATCTAATTCGATATTCTATTGTTATCCAGTCGATATCCAGTCGAATTAAAGTCAACTGGATATCGACAGGATATTGACTGCAAATCAATGTGCAATTAGGCAGGAAAAAAAGCCGGAACAGTATCCGGAGGATAGTTTGCACACCCTCTCCCGCACCCGGATTATTTGACGAAAACCTGCCCTGCAAAACAATCTACGCCGCCGTGGAAGCAGGTCTGCTGCCTCCGGTAACGTATTTTCAGAGACTGACAGCAGAGATTTCACAAAATCTCTCAGGTTTTCTGCTTGACACAAAAAGCGGGCTTCTGATTTTGGCATATAATACTTTACAAAAAAGGTGGTGATTTAGTGCCGACAGTTATAGCCAAAGAGACTGAACCTTTTGATATTTTACTGAAGCGATTCAAGAAAAAGTGCGAAAGGGCGTCAATACTGTCTGAGATCAAAAAGCATCAGGCATACGAGAAGCCCAGCGTCAAAAGGAAACGCGAGGCCAACGTATCCCGTCGCAAAATGGTCAAAGCTCAGCGTAAAATGATGCGCTTTATGAAATAGGAAAAACGATATGGAACAGGTGTCATGCTTCACCTGACGGGGCGTTTTAATCAAGCCCTGACTGCTGCAAGCTGACTTCAGGCCTGAAAAAAGTATCGTTAGACTTTGTTTGTGATGGGGAGGTTTTTCTTCCTCATCACTTTGCTTTTTAATGAGCATAATTCTTAATATTCTGAGAGCAGTTGAGAAGCTGTTTTATCAATAGCAAAGCGGCTGCAGCAGAATCTAACAACCACAAAAGCAGGTAAACATGGGTATTTTGGATTGGCTCATCCTTCTTTTCCTCGCCTTTGTGCTCTGGAGGGGCTGGCGTAAAGGCATTATCGGCATGCTGCTCCACCTGGCAGGCGTAATTCTGGTCTTTTTTCTGATTGCACATTATTTTCCTTTGGTCAAATACGGTCTGATGGTCAAACTGCATCTGGGCAGCGCGCTTTCCACCCTTCTGGCAGTGGTTTTGATTGTAGCTCTGATTGCGCTGATTGTGCAGATTATCAGAATTCTGCTGGAAAAGACTGTCAAGCTGATGCATATGTCATTCTTTAATTCAGCTCTGGGAGCGATTTTAGGCTTTCTGGCAGGACTGCTGCTCGTGGTCGTGCTTTCGATTTTAATAGAACTGGTGCCATCTTTTAAACAGAAGCTGGATAATGCAGACAAACACAGGGTTTACGCGGCCGTAAAAGTCATCCGGACAGAGCTCTATTCGACCTTTAAGATAGACCAAAAAATCAATGCTATAACCAAATCCGCGCTGGAAAAACTTCCTCATCAAGAATAGCCGAGCCTATGCTGCATAAGCTTTTCCAGGATCTCGAATACGATAAGGTCATTGACTATATTGCCAAAGGCTGTCACAGTCAGGCAGGCAAAGTCAACGCTTTTAACTTGCAGCCGCTGAATGACATCACTCTCATTAAAAGCAGATTGGAACTGCTTTCGGAAATTCAGGAAGCTCTCAAACACGGGCATGACTTCAGCTTTGAAGACCTGCTCCCTCTGGATACGCTGTTTGCTGATAACAAACAAATCGTCTTTGATTATGAGGAATTCCGGCTGGCTTATCTAAATGCCGCCCTGGCAACTGAAATCTGCAGCCGCAGAACTGATCTGGATGGCTACAAACATCTGCACAAGCTGCTTCTGAAGCTGTTTCCCCTGCCTCAGATTGCGCAGCAGTTTGAACGCATTTTTGATCTGGAAGGCGAAGTCAAAGACACTGCTTCGGAAGAGCTGAAACGCATCAGACGCAAAAAAATCCTGCTGCGGGAACAGATTATCCGCTCCCTGCAGAAGAAGTTCACAGACACCGCTTTTGAGCATGCTCTGCAGGAGAAATTCGTCACTCAAAGAGAAGGGCGCTACGTCATCCCCGTCAAAGAAACTCACGTTTCGCAAATCAAAGGCATCGTGCAAGGTCACTCCGGCAGCAAGGCAACCGTTTTTATGGAACCGGAGGACGTGGTCGGCGTCAATAATGATTTGCAGATGCTGCAGCAGGAAGAGAAAAAAGAGATTTT
>JAWOHU010000262.1:0-4345 GCA_046485025.1 Cloacimonadaceae bacterium (SeqCode)
GGCCACGTCGCCATAAAAACAAGCGGCAGGCCAGCAAGCCTGCCGAAAGTGTCTATCAGAGCGGGCAACGAGATTCGAACTCGTGACCTTCTCCTTGGCACTGAAGATGAAGTGGGTGGACTGCCATCGGTCGTGTATCTTATTGTTGAGCCGGCAGTAGCGCTGGAAATAGAAATGGTTTGAGGCGATGAGTGATACAATCCCGGCAGAGGACTGAAGACAGGTGGAATGCATTGATTGACATCGGCCTGAGCAATGGGCGTGCTGATGTTCAAAACATCAAAACTGGGATTTGGCAGGTTTTTGCTGATTTTTTTCAGGTCTATGCCCAAACTTATCTTTCCGCCCAGGGATAAAGTCCACCAGGGAACTTCCAAAGGAGCTACTTCCATGTTCAGGTAACCGAAGGCGCCTACAAAAGGTCCCACTAATCCATATAACAGACATGAGAGTTTGGGTCCTGCTCCCACCTCCAAATTGCCGGTTCCGCTAAGCAAAGGCGTAAAGACGGGATTTTGTACCTGCCTGTCCGAACTGGTGCTCCATTTGGGGCTGCTGCTCTTGTTGTAATGGATGCCGGCATCGATGGTTTGGGACTGAGTCAGGTTAGCGCCGATATAGACTTCTCCGCCTGCCGTGACATAAAGATCGACACTGATAACGGGCACGATCACGATCGGCACCGGACCGATCCAAAAAGTGTAGGGACTCATCTGATGCCTGTAAAGCGTTGTATCCCAACCCACTGAAGTATTAAGAGTGGTCGGGCTCAGGGTGGCATCCAGGTCCAGACCCTGCAAAGTGTGAGAAGTGAAGTTGATCTTGGAGATCTGGAACCATCTGATCCGTGCGTTGAAACCAAAGCTCTGACTGAAGGTGATGGGTCCATTCAGATTCAGAGTGACCCCAAACCTGGACATGCTCACATTGACGTTGTAACTGAACTTGGTGGGGTCCTTGGCATCAGCCACAAAAGTCACCCCATCCATCATAGCCTGGGACGAGACAATTTTGGTCGTTTCCAGATCCTGGTCCTCACCCACTATGTCGCCCTGCTCAAACACCTCATCCAGAGACGCATCTGTGGTGCTTACTTCTGTCCCGCGAAAGGTCTTTTTCATTCCTGTAATTCTGCGCAGAAAGCCATTGGGCGCTTCCAGGCAGGGCGGACTGACCAGTATCACGTTTACGTCAAGATTGGGCAAAGGCACGCCGGGCAGGGATGGAAAGAGTATGTGGTCTTCCGCAAATTCGAAGTAAGGTATCATGGTGGGGTCTAAAACCACCACCATTCCTGACACTATCGGGTCCAAAGGTTCGTCATCATCAACAGGCTCGGTGGTCTTTTGGGAACAGGTGACCAAAACAGTCAGGCACAAAACACATACTAAACCAAGCACAAGCAATCTTCTAAACATTAGTCCTCCTTGATAAGGATTGCATAATAAAAGCTATTGAAATATTACTCAATTACATAAACTGCAGTTGCCACCTCGCTGGAGTTCCAGCCTGATTTCACAGCCTGAGCTTTGATGGTGGTGGTGGTCAGCAACGTGATGAAATTGGAATAGACAAATGCATTGGCGGAAGGCTCGCTGCCGTCAATTGTGTATCTGATTGTGGCATCCGGAGTTTCGGATGAAATTGTGACAAAAGCGACAGTATTGTATGTCCCTCCCACAGGATTAAAAGTAGGCAGGGCGCAGGTTTGAGGTTCAGTTGATTTCTTGCTGCAGGCTGAAGATAAACTGAGCATAATTAGTCCAAGCAGTAAAATTATCAGAATTGGTCTAGGCATTTTGACACCTCTCTTTCTCTGGTCTTTTTCTATATTCAGAATTAAAATTTTATTATCAAAGAACCCTGAGCAGGTATGAATTTCAGGAGCTACTTGAAGCAAAACAACAGAGTAAAATCTATTTCAAACACGAATCTGATGCCAACAAGTAAAAATTTGACTGCAATCTTTTGTCAACCAAAAAATTAGATGCCCGCCTTCAGATTACAAAGTCTCACCAAAACATGCAAATGAGTATAACCTGTCATAGTGGTCGTATGGGCTTATGGGGCAAAGAGGTAGATGAGACTGGCTTTGAATATTGTTGCAGTGATCTTTGGTCGTTTTCAGACGTTTTTGTATCACCTTTTTTTAAATTTGAACTGGTTTTAGACTGGATTTGGAATCATCAGATTTTTTGAGAGGTTGATCTTAAATCAATGTTCTTGGTAAATATATGCAACACTTTTCTTTGGGAAAGCTGGCTCTGCTACGTTAAACTGCGTTTAATTGTGATACCTCATTATGATTAATTGTGTTAGTCAAAATACTACAATAATATACGAGTTATTTCTGTTAAAGGATATTTATTCTTATCTTATTGACTGCCAAGGGGTTGTTAAATGGAATGATCAGTACATAATCGAGCTAAGAAAGAGTGAAAATACCCGGTTTTATTTTACTTCTTACTCAGCATTTACCTGGATTTGCCTAGTGCTTCGTAGCCTGATATCACATCAAATAGTTCTTCGTCGATATCGCTTTGACGTAATCGATGAAATGAACTGTTCAAGTCTTCCAGTAATTCGTCGATGTTTTTGTCAGCCCGTTGCATAGCTGCCAGGCGACTGGTATTTTCGCTAGCCAGAGACTCGGCACAGGCACGGAAGATTGAGACAAAAAGATATTCACTAATTAGGGTCTGAAGGGTGGTGGTTAAGTCACCCATCACTTCAGGCAGGTTTTTCCCGTTCCAGGGGAGTTTGGAAATTCTGCTGCGCCATTCGTCACTAAAAGGCAGAAGCTGCTGGAAATAAGGCGTGTAACCTGCTCCGGTTGTGGGGGAATTGTAATACAGAAAGAATTCGTTGTTTATCTCCCGGTGGCGGTGAGACTGGCTTTCTATCAGAATTTGTCCCACGAGGGAGGTGACACCACCAATCGAGTTTGGAACGGGAAAAAGCCCCATAACCTGAAGCCCTGCTTCTACTAAACTTTCATGAACACGCTCACCCACTACCCAGACCTGTGGTTTTCCCGGCATGGCGGATAGGGCTGCGATGGCATAATCTGCTATCACATCATTAAATTGCCCCACCAGACCTTGGTCTGAGCCGAAGACAATTGCCACCGTCTCCGCTGCTAAGGGTTGATTTTTACTATCGCTAAGGATAGGCTCCAAACCTCTTGCCCAGAAACAAACACTCAAACCACGCTCCAAGGTATGATAGTAATCAGCCAAAGCAAGCACGGATTTTTCATACTGTCCGATGCTGGAAGCGGCAAGGTCTTTCATAGTGCGGACGACGGACTGAAGATCTGCTGCACTCTGCATTTTGCGATGTAGGCTATTCGTGCTTTCACTCATTGCATTTCCTAACCTGCCGGTTTTAAATTAATTGGAATCATCTATTCGGAACTGACCTTCGCTGAGGGTTTAGCTTTAGCCTTAGGCACGTCATCCACCGTGGTCCGGATTTCAGTCTGTGAATCCGTTTCTGGTATGAATCCGGCAAGGGCTGAGCGGGCGTTTTCAATAATAGTCTTGTAGTCCTCATCACTTAATTGTTCTGCTGTTTCAAATCTCGCAACTGTTTCTTCAGGTAAATTCAGCGCTGCTTCCCGTACAGCCTGCTCGGCTTCCTCCATTTTATCAAGCGGAACAGAGTCGAAAATTTTGGCAGTCAATGCCAAGAGGATGGAAATTTGGGCTGGCACGGACACGGGGTCAAGTTCCGGTTGATTGAGGCAGGCGCGGATTCGCTGTCCATGATCAATGACCTTACGGGTACTTTCATTTACGCGTGCTCCAAACCGGGCAAAGGTTTCGAGTTCTTCAAACTGGGCATAAGCGAGTTTGAGATCGCCTGCTACCGCCCGGTAAACCGCCCACTGCGCCTTGCCACCCACCCGAGAAACGGATTTCCCGACATCAACTGCGGGCAGTATACCCAATGCAAACAGCGAAGGCGAAAGATAGATTTGTCCATCTGTGATGGAAATCAGGTTTGTAGGAATGTATGCTGATATGTCCTGCGCTTCAGTCTCGATAATTGGCAGAGCCGTTAGCGATCCACCCCCAAGTTTTGGCAGCAGGTGCGTTGCGCGTTCCAGAAGACGAGAATGAATATAGAAGATGTCTCCTGGAAAGGCTTCCCGTCCAGGCGGTCGGCGTAGAAGAAGTGAAAGCTCACGATATGCACGAGCATGCTGTGTTAGGTCATCATAGACTATCAGCACATCTCTTCCTGCTTCCATAAAATGTTCCGCAATGCTGGTTGCAGCGTAAGGAGCACTGTAAATAAGCCCCGGAGGGTTACTACCTTCAGATACAACAATCACGGTATA
>JAWOHU010000003.1:0-3445 GCA_046485025.1 Cloacimonadaceae bacterium (SeqCode)
ATATTAATCATCGCTCCCACAATCCTGCGCACCATATTATGCAGAAATCTATCTGCCTTAATGCTATATATATAACAATCGCATCTGACCTCAAACTCTGAGGTTTTAATTTCACAGACATGATCCGGTACTTCTGAGTTTGGTTTGCTGAAAGAACTGAAATCGTGCTGGCCCAGAAAATAGGGTGCAGCTTTATGCATGAGTTCGTATCTGATTTTTTTACGGGGAAAAGCTGACTGATAGAGTCTGTTAAAGGGAGTTTCCTGCTTGGCAATAATATAACGATAATGCCTTTCATAGGCATCATATCTGGCGTGAAAGTCATTACTGACAGGAAGGATGTTCAGAATCTGAATATCATCAGGCAGGTGGCGTCTCAGTCCTTTTCTTAATTGCTCAGGGTTGGCGTTACCGTGGTAATCAAAATGGGCATATTGTTTTAGTGCGTGAACTCCAGTGTCGGTTCTGCCAGAACCAGTTATGGGAGTTTTAACTCCGCAGTAATCAAAGAAGGCATGTTCTAACGCAGACTGAACTGTTCTCTGATGTTTCTGAACCTGCCAGCCATAAAAGCCGGTTCCATCATAAGAAAGAATCATTACAAATCTTGGCATTCTGAATCACCACAATATCATAATTATTACAAAGCTAATATCAATATCAACACAGTCAGATATACACAAGCCCAAATATTAAACTTAGTAAGAAAAGCCGGATGTTGATAGTCCTGTTCCAGAATCTGTTCCGTTTTCTCTTGAATATCACTACTTTTCTGCCAGTTCTCATGTATGGAATCTACAATTCTTGATGTCATTGCAGACAGAAGGGATTTTCCCGATTTTGATTTAGTAGAATTTTCCGAGTAGTATGATGCAAACTGCTTGATATAAATTAGAGTGGCAACAGCATAAAACATCATTGCTCTGAGGAATTTGTAACGTTTATAATGCGTACTGTCTTCCAGAAATCGTATGATGTAAAAACTTACTGAGAAGTAGGTTACCAACAGAACCATGATGACAATTCTGAGCAGAATAATCAAAACCTTGCTTAATGATTCCCCAAAAACAGTAGCTGTGAGTGAGTATACTGCCATAAAAGGCAGCAGAAATCTCAATCCCTGAAGCAGATATCTATATATTGATGGCGATATTAAAAAATATATCGAGGTGACAGCCGACAAATAGTATAGTGCTTTGACTGGAACAGCTATAGCAGCAATAGAACCGACAATCAGAACACATAGTTTGATCCACGTATTCTGCCTGACAAAATATGATTCAGGGCTCAATCTGAAAATCATCTGGTTTATTCAGGTTTACGGAACTTCAGTCTGTCTGGCGGCAAAAAATCAGGTTGCATTTCATCAATCGGTTCAGTCTCTTTATCAGGCTTAATTAATGTATCTGTCGGCTCATCCTGTTGTTCGATAACATCTTGTTTTTGCTCAGTTGAATCTGCCGGTACAACCTGTAAAATACTGTCAACTTGAGTGGAATCAGCTAATGTATCAGAAACAGATATTTCAGGGCTGAGAACTTCATCCTGTCCAAAGTTGATTGTGTATTTTGTGCCATTGTAAAATCGGCTCATCACTATGTAATAGTCATCACTGTGATCCAGTTTGGCGATTTCATCCAGATAGTTTTTTGCTTTGACGGTATCCTGCTGTTCAAAGGTGTAGAACCAGCCCAGGCGGAAATTTGCCTTGTTACTGATGACTTGGTAATTCGATTGTGCCAGATCATTCAAAACCACAAGAGCGCTGTCGGGATTCTCATTAAAACCTGATAAAGCTGCTTCGATCAGAATTTCTTCACTTTCCAGATCTGTATCTATGATGCGAACTGGTTTCCCATCAAGCATTAGCCTGGTTGCCTGCACATATTTATTATCAGGATAATTGGTTGCCAGGAATTCATAGATAGGCTGCAGTAAAGCAGACTCGGAATCTTTATTATATATCATGGCAGCTTTTACAAACAGCGCATAGGGAATCAATTCAGTTTCAAACAGGACTTTGGCTTCTTCCAGAGCTGTCAGTTTGTCCTGAATTCTTACAAGCTCTGAATTTACCTGATTGAGACTGTCTGCTACTGCTGTTGATTGATTTGTTTCATCTGATTTGACTTCATCTTCTTTTTTGTCTGGGACAATATCAGTTGCAAGCAAACTGTCAGCTTCCGCCATTACATCAATTTCATTATCCGACTTCAGCGAATCAGGGATTTCTGTTTTGTCAATTTTATCAATGTTCAGACTATCTTGCTGCGCCACATTTTCTACATCTAAACTCACTGTTTTTATTGTATCTGCTTCAGTTTTGACATTTTCAGAAACTGTTAATGAGTCCACATCGAGTTGCAAACCGGTCTTACTTGAATCAACCATTACTGACAGTGAATCCAGCCTGATTTGAAGACTGTCATTCACAGAAGTTAAAGAATCAATTTTTCCCTGTATATCAAGCGGGACATTCTGTATTTTATCAAAAATGACAAAAGCTGAATCCGGGAGATTCAATACATTAAAGAACTTATCGGCAATTTCCAACCGGTTATCGAGATACTGACGCGGATTGCTTTCCAGAATGATACTGTCCTTTTGTTTAATCAAATTCAGAGCATTGTATTTCTGAGTAGCTTCATCCGCATAAGGTGTAGTGGCTGATTCTGATTTGACTTTATTGTAGTTTTCCAAAGCACTTTGGATATCCTGCTGACGGTAATAATAATATTCTGCAAGCCAGAAATAGGCTTCAGCAGATGCCAGAGTCCGGGCATTCGATTTGATGATTTCCTGCAGCAGTTCAATCGCCTCAGTTTCTTTATCGGTTTCCAGCAAGGCTCTACCAATCAGAACTCTGATGTCAGGCCATTTATCCTGACGTTCTTCATCTTTAATCAGTCTATTGGCAGTTTGCAGGCACTTCTGGCAATCATCCAGATAGAATTGATTCAGAGCAATGTAATATCTGGCATCATTTTTCATAGTTCGGCTGATTCCACGTGTGCCCAGGACTTTTTGAAACTGAGCCAGAGAATTGTTATAATCTTTTTGGTCAAAATAGTTTCTGCCTAATAGAAATGATGCTTCTTTGGCATAAAGAGATTTGGGATATTGAGCCAGCAACCTCTCCAGCCAGAATTGTGACTTGACGTTGTCTTTATCCTGCACGGCAAAATCTGCCAGCAGCAGCAATGCCTGAGGATGCCATTTTTCTTTGTCGGGTTGCCGGATATAATCTGTCAGCACATATTCAGCTTCATCAGGGTCATTTATCTGACGGTATGATTTGGCCAGATACAGAGTGGCTTCAGGAGCATAGGGGCTGTTGGGAAAATTGCGCAGGAGGCTTTCAAACTGATCTTTTGCCTGATACTGGCTGTTCCCGCGATAGTACAAAGCTTTTGCCAGCAGAAACAGAGCATCGTCAGCTTCGGAG
>JAWOHU010000013.1:0-14610 GCA_046485025.1 Cloacimonadaceae bacterium (SeqCode)
TTGAAGTCCAAACGCCTGAGTTATTATAAATATTGATAGTCTGAGCCGCGTTTGAACTCCAAAGCAAACTCTGTGGCTCTCTTTTCACACAGAGACACTGAGGTGAAAAGAGAGCCACAGAGTTTGCTTTGAAGTTCAAACACAGCACTTTGGAGTTCAAACGCGGCTCAGACTATCAATATTTATAATAACTCAGGCGTTTGGACTTCAAAGGTAAGTTCCTGATATAATTCTGCGTTTACGCAGGTGAGTAAGCAGTTTACATGAAATTTGCTTTTTTAAAATACCTGCCTGAAGGCAGAACTACAGCCCCGTGACTCTGTTTCACTATTTCACTCTTACAGGCAATACGGAGTCAATACGCTATCATTACGGGTTTAATCCGTAATGATAGCGTATTGATAGCGTAATGGTAGTAGGGAGGGTGTCCTGTCCTGAACAAGTTGTCAGATGATTTAGCGGATAGGATAAGAACGATTTAGCCTTATTATATGCCACCCCTGCGGGGTTCAGAGGAAAGGCGGATTTATTACTGGGGTTTACACCCCAGCCTATGATCTTTCGCTCCTGCGGAACTTTCCGGAGTTCAAATTGCCTCGGACAAATTATTCAGGGTAAGTTTACTATTAGGGCAATTCGGACTTCGGAAAAAGGTGTCACCCCTGCGGGGTTGGTTTTGCATTTTATCTTTACCGAGGTTGGCTTTGTATTTTTATTTACTGGGGTTTACACCCCAGCCTATGATCTTTCGCTCCTGCGGAACTTTTCACTTTTCCACTGTTTCAAAAACACAGTCCGGGATTGCCAATCCCGGAATCAAACAGATTGCCAATCTGTGTTACGACCCCATTTATAATTCGTAATTCGTAATTCGTAATTCGTAATTCGTAATTCGTAATTTATCTCTTTACCTTTTTGCTTGACAAAAACCTGACCTCCAAAATGATGATAAACAGGGTATTATTGCTAAAACATATTGATGATAGATATTTAGAAGTTTATTTGAGTTTGATTCAAAACTTGAATTAAAGAAGTAAAAGATATAAATTACAAGGAGATACAATGGCAGTCCCCAAAAAGAAAACGTCCAAAGCCAGACGCGATAAACGCAGAACTCATGACGTGGCCAAAATTCCGGCAATCACGACTTGCAGTCATTGCGGAGAGCCTTGCCGCCCGCATCACGTCTGTGAAAAATGCGGCTACTATGACGGCAAGCCGGTAATCGTAAAAAAGGACTGATGTGCGGATAGCGGTTGACGCTTTTGGCAGTGACAATGCGCCTTTTCCGGAAGTGGAGGGCGCGGTCCAAGCCATCAGAGAAGACCTTTGCGAGCAAGTCATTCTGGTCGGCACGGAAGCCACTCTGAAACAGGAATTGGGCAAATATATCTATCCGGCGGACAGAATCGTAATTCTGGATGCTCAGGACCGCATCAGCATGGACGATAGCGCTTCGCAATCTGTGCGCAGCAAGCCTGAGTCGTCTTTGGTCAAAACTATTGAACTGCACAAATCGGGCGGAGCTGACGCAGCAGTCAGCGCCGGCAACACAGGCGCTGTAATGGCTGCTTCGCTATTATCCTACGGCAGAATCAAAAACGTGCTGAGACCGGCGATTGCAGGCTCTTTTCCGACCCAGAAAAATCACGAAATCATCCTCGATATCGGCGCCAATGTTGACTGCACTGCAGAGCATCTGGTGCAATTTGCCAAGCTGGGCAGTCTCTATGCGGAGTTTCTGCTGCAGGTGAAAAAACCGCGCGTCTCGCTGCTCAATATAGGTGAGGAAAGCGCCAAAGGCAACGTGCTGGTCAAGGAAGCGCATCAGCTTTTATCTGAAAGCAAAGACATCAATTTCATCGGCAACATCGAAGGCAAGGACGTGCTCAAAGGCATCACGGATGTGATTGTCTGCGACGGCTTTGTGGGCAATGTCATGCTCAAAACCATCGAGGGCGCGGCTATTTCGATATTTGAACTTTTGAAAGAACAATTAAACAAGGACTGGGTCGCCAAACTCGGCGCCCTGCTGTCTTATCCGGTTTACAGTTATCTGAAAAAGAAACTGGACCACACTGAATACGGCGGCGCCATGCTCATCGGTCTGAACGGTCTGACCATCATCACACACGGACGCTCCAATGCCAAGGCGATGAAAAACGCCATAAAATTTGCCGTCCGTTCGGCGCAGAGCGGTTTTGTCGCTCATGCCCAGGAATACTTTGCCAACGCGGGAGCTATCAATGAATAAGTATTACGCCAAGTTCACAGCTTTTGGACACGCTGTTCCCAAGAAAATCCTGAACAATTTTGATTTGGAAAAAATAGTCGATACAACTGATGAGTGGATCAGGTCCAGGACCGGAATGTTTGAACGTCACATGGCAGCGCCGGAAGAAGCAGCCAGCGATTTTGCCTATCCGGCGGCTAAAATGGCAATTGAATCCTCCAAAGTCAAATACAGCGATATCGATATGATACTTGTGGCCACGATTTCCGGCGACCATGCCTTTCCTTCCACAGCTTGCATCGTGCAGCACAAACTGGGGTTGAAAAACATCCCGGCGATGGATGTTTCCGCCGGCTGCACGGGATTTATCTTTGCAGTGGATATGGCCAGGCAGTATATTGAAAACGGCGCCTATAAAAACATCCTGGTCATCGGGGTGGAAATTCTGACTAAAATCACCAACTGGAAAGACCGCAACACCTGTGTGCTGTTTGGTGACGGAGCAGGGGCTGCAGTAGTTTCCAGAGCGGAGCCGACGGACATCTCCAGAATCATTGATACCATGCTGTGGTCAGATGGCAGCCAAAGTGAATATTTATACCTGGCAGCCGGCGGTTCCAGAATGCCGGCTTGTCAGAAAACCATTGATGAAAACCTGCACACGCTCTATATGGAAGGCAATAAAATCTACAAACTGGCAGTGAGGTCAATGAGCCAGGCAGTCGAGGAAATTCTTAGAAAGAACAAACTTTCAGCTAATGAAGTGGATTGGGTCATTCCGCATCAGGCAAATCTCAGAATTATTGAAGGCGTGGCAGACAAGCTGCGCATCCCTATGACAAAATTTATAGTCAATATAGAAAAGTATGGCAACATGTCCTCAGCCACTGTTCCCGTGGCAGTTGACGAAGCTATCCGGGCCAAGAAAATCCGCCGGGGCGATATAATGATATTAGTCGCTTTCGGAGCAGGATTGACCTGGGGCAGCACGCTGGCGAGATATTAGATTAATTAAGAATTAAAAATTAAGAATTAGAAAATTATAAATTATGAATTATAAATTGAGAGACAGAAGATGAAGACAGCGTTTGTTTTTCCCGGACAGGGCGCGCAGTATATTGGTATGGCAAAAGACTTTCTGGCTGCCGATGCAGAGCTGAATCAGGCTCTGGAGCATTTTGACAGCTCGCATCATACCAACCTCAGGACCATTATGCTGGAAGGTCCTGAAGACGCTCTCAAAGAGACGCGTTTTACCCAGCCGGCTATCCTGCTGCATTCCATAGCAGCGCTGAAAGCATTTTCCCGCGAAGTTGATATTCAACCTGATTTTGTGGCGGGGCACTCTCTGGGAGAGTTCACAGCTCTAGCAGCCGCCGGAGTTCTGACTCTGCAAGATGCTATGCACATAGTGCACAAGCGCGGCAAATTTATGATTAAAGCCAATGCCGGCGTACCTTTTGCCATGGCTGCCATCATCGGTCTGTCGGCACAGGAATTGATAGCTATCTGTGCAGAAGCTGAAGCGCAGGGTCTGGTCCGGGCAGTGAATTTCAATACTCCCGTCCAGACAGTGATTTCCGGCACTCAGGCAGGCGTGGAAGCAGCCGCAGAGCTGGCTAAAGCCAAAGGAGCCAAAAGAGTGCTGCCACTGATTGTAGGCGGTCCTTTTCACACGCCTCTGATTGAGCAGGCAAGTGCCTGGCTGGCAGCTGAGATGCAGCTCTTTACATTTAATTCAGCAGCTATCCCCGTCGTTTCCAACGTGGATGCCCTGCCAGAAACGGATGGTGGCGCTATCAGAGCCAAGCTTGTGCAGCAGATAATCTCACCTGTACGTTGGGTGGAAAGTGTAGAATTTATGCTGAGTCAGGGCGTGAAAAGATTTATCGAGTTTGGTCCGCAAAAAGTGTTGAGTGGAATGATAAAGAATATTGACAAAGAAGCGATAGTTATGAATGTTGACAAACTGGAAGATATCGGCTCTGTAAAAGAGCTCATCCACTCTCAGGCGTAATTTTGAAAAGAGTATAAAAATGGAAAGATTGAAAGATAAAGTTGCCGTGATTACAGGTTCTGCCCGGGGCATCGGATTCAGCATTGCTGAGCTGTTTGCCGCGGAGGGCGCTACTGTTATCATCCTTGATTTGTTTCAGGAAGCGGTGGATGAGGCTGTCGGAAAGCTTATTGCCAAAGGCTATAAGGCAGATGGTTTCACTGGCAACGTGACCAGATCAGAGGATATGGAAAGTGTGTTCAACGCTGTTCTGGACAAGCATAAGAGCATCGACATCCTGGTCAATAATGCCGGCATCACCAAAGACAATCTGCTGCTGCGTATGAAAGAAGAAGAGTGGGATGCTGTGATTGCAGTCAATCTGAAGGGGACTTTTCTCTGCACTCAGAAAGCCTTTAAGATTATGATGAAACAGCGCTCCGGCTCCATTATCAACATTGCATCAGTCATTGGTCTGATGGGCAATGCCGGGCAGGCAAATTACGCTGCCACCAAGGGCGGATTGATTGCCTTCACCAAATCCTGCGCCAAAGAATTTGCTTCGCGAAGCATCAGAGTTAACGCCGTAGCGCCGGGTTTTATTCAAACCGAAATGACTGCCAAGCTGCCGCCTGAAGTGGTGGAAAACTACTCCAAAGCCATTCCTCTGGGCAAACTTGGGCTTCCGGAAGACGTGGCTAAGCTATGTCTGTTTTTTGCCTCTGATGAAAGTATTTACATCACCGGACAGACCCTAGCGGTCGACGGTGGTCTGACCATGCATTGATAGGTCTGCACAGCGGATCTGCAATAAAAAAAAGTCCAAACTAAGAATGGAGGAATCATGGATATTGAATCCAAGGTCAAACAAATCGTGATGGATAAGCTGGGTGTTGATGAAGCCCAGGTCACTCCCGAAGCAAGCTTCATTGAAGATCTGAGAGCTGATTCTCTGGACACAGTGGAATTAGTCATGGCTTTCGAAGAAGAATTCGGCATCGAAATTCCTGACGAAGATCAGGAAAAGATCACCACTGTCAGCACTGCTATCGAATACTTGAAAAGCAAAGTCAAATAACCTTGAACTAGTAAACAGCAAAAGTAAAGACCGGGATAGGTAGCTTCGGCTGTCTGGTTCAATAATTTAAAGCTTGTAACGTTGGAAAAGCTCCTGCGTTACAGGCTCTTTGAAATATATGACACTGAACCGCTGCACAAGGCTCAAAGGCCCGGTCTTTTCATTCAATTTGGTAGGGTTGTAAATCCTGACCTGCAATCCGTTACTTAGAACAAAGAGGTTTATGCTATGAAAAGAAGAGTAGTCATAACCGGCTTGGGAGCTATAACTCCCGTCGGACACGATGTCAAGGAAACTTGGGAAAACCTGCTCAAAGGTGTTTCCGGCTTTGCTGAGATTAAGCATTTTGACGCAACGAATTTTTCCACCCGCTTTGCCGCTGAAGTCAAAAACTATAATACAGAAGAGCATTTTGATACCAAGGAAGGGCGGAAACTTGATTTATACACCCAATATGCTCTGGTTGCAGCCAGGGAAGCCATAACCGATGCAGGACTGAAGGATGCAGCTTTGGATTGTGACAGGGTGGGAGTGATTACAGGTGCGGGCATTGGTGGAATCTGGACTCTGGAAGAAGAAATCGGCAAGTTTATTGCTGGCGGTCCCAGACGTATCAGCCCGTTCTTTATTCCCAAGATGATATCCAACATTGCTGCAGCCCAGATTGCCATTGAACATGGGTTCAAAGGTGTCAATTTTAACATTACCAGCGCTTGTGCCAGTGCTAATCACGCGATTGGAACAGCTTTTCGCACCATCCAATATGGTGATGCAGATGTTATTATCTCCGGGGGAACAGAAGCAGCCGTTACACCGGTTGCCGTGGCTGGTTTTGCTGCTCTGAGAGCTATCAGCACCAGAAATGATGACCCCAAGACCTCATCCCGTCCCTTTGACAAAGACAGAGACGGTTTTGTCATGGCAGAAGGCGCTGCCATCCTGGTGTTGGAAGAACTGGAACACGCCTTAGCCCGTGGTGCAAAGATTTATGCTGAACTGGCAGGCTATGGCGCTACAGATGATGCCTATCACATCACTGCTCCCCTGGAAGACGGCTCCGGAAGCTCGAAATGCATGCAGATGGCTCTGAAGGACGCAGGTCTCAAACCTGAGGATATTCAATACATCAATGCCCACGGGACATCCACTCCGCTCAACGACAAAGGCGAGACCATGTCCATCAAAAACGCTTTTGGCGAGCATGCCTACAAGCTGAAAATCAATTCCACCAAATCCATGGTGGGGCACATGCTGGGGGCTGCTGCAGGAATTGAAGCCATCACCTGCTGCAAAACCATTGAGACAGGCTGGATTCATCCCACTATGAACCTGATGAATCCTGACCCTGACTGCGATCTGGACTATGTCCCCAATCAGGCTATCCAGTTTCAGGTCAATGCCGCGCTGTCCAATTCGCTTGGTTTTGGCGGACACAACTCAGCCATAATTATCAAAAAATATAACGCATAGCTTTATGCATTACTTAGGTCGACCTGTCACTGTATGGGTCGACTTTTTGCTTTCAGTTCATTGAGGAATTGATGAAAACCATAATAAAAAAAATAATAGAATACTTTGGAACGCGCTCTCTGCCTGACAAGATGGAATTTCCCAAATGGGAAAAAAGTCTGAACAACATGCAGAAAAAAATCAGCTACAGCTTTCGCGACCAGACTCTGCTTAAGGCTGCTCTCACCCATAAATCCTATCTGCGTAAGAAATTCAACGACCACAAAGTGCCTTCTCCCTTTGAGAGAATGGAATTTCTGGGCGATTCAATCCTCGGCTTCGTCGTTTCCAAAGAACTCTTTCAGCATTACCCAGACGAGCAGGAAGGCAGTCTTTCCAAACTGAAGTCCAAAATCGTCTCCGAAACCTATCTGACTATCAAAGCCAACGCTCTCGACCTGGGCAGATACATCCTGCTGAGCTCTGAAGAACTGCAGTCCGGCGGGCAAACCAAAGCTTCCATTCTGAGCGATACGATGGAAGCTTTGATTTGTGCCATCTATCTGGACGGAGGCATTTCAGCAGCCTCACGCTTCGTGAAAAACCAAGTCCTGAACGAGTTTGAGCATCTGGTCAATAGAATCGAGCTGGTCAATTACAAGAGCATTTTGCAGGAATATCTGCAGTCACACAATCAGCCGGCTCCTGACTATGTGACCATTGCCGAGGAAGGTCCGCAGCACCAGAAAGTCTTTGTGGTAGAGGTTTCAGTCAATGGCAGGAAGATGGGGAAAGGCAAAGGTTCCACTAAAAAGAACGCACATCAGGAAGCGGCGAGATTGGCTTGCCAGAAACTCGGCATCTGACCTGAATGCTGATCTATCCTGTCTTTATACCTCAGAAGGGATGTCCCTTTCATTGCATCTATTGCGATCAGGAGAGTTTTGGCTCCGCGCAGGAATTGCCTTTGGATGTCCTGCAGCAGCAGATAGAACAGTTCTGCCTTAAAAATCATCACCGGCAAAAGCAAATTGCCTTCTACGGCGGCACTTTCACAGCCCTAAGCCTGCAGGATAGAGAAAGATATTACCAACTGATAGAGCCTTTCATGGACAACAAAACCACGCTGCGCATCTCGACCAGGCCTGATTTCGTCAGCCCTGACGAGCTTGACTGGTGCAAAAAACACCATATCACGACCATCGAACTCGGCATCCAGGACTTTGATGATGCTGTGCTGGCTGCTTCCGGACGCGGCTATGACAGCAAAACCGCTGTGGAAGCCTGTCTGCGTGTAAAGCAATACGGTTTTGAACTCGGCGTTCAAATTATGCCGGGGCTATCCTACTTGGCTCCTGCTTCAAATCAAAATATCCTCAAATCTCTTGAGACTGTAAGACCTGATTTCTTAAGGATTTACCCCCTTATTATACTAAAAGGCACTCCTCTCTGGAAATTATACGAAGCAGGAAAGATTAAACCTCTTTATCTGGAAGAGGCTATCAACATCTGCGTCATCTATTTAGAGTGGGCAAAACAGCATAAAGTCGCTGTTATCAAACTGGGAATTCCCTCTCTGGAAAAGGATTTAGAGTATGCGGGACCCTATCATCCCGCCTTTGGCGAACTGGTCAAAGGGGAGAGGCTGTTACGCAAAATCGTAAAGCTTTATCAGCCCGGAAAAGTCATCAACCTGTCTGGTCGTGACATTTCTCTGTTGACAGGACATCAAGGTTATAATCTAAGCAGATTAAAGCAGAAACTTGGTTTTGAGGGTGTGAAACTCAGAGTGGACCAGACTCTGCCTCAGGGTGACATCACTCTGTCAGACATATAGTTAAAGGATATTATGTTTAGTTATATCATAGCCGGATTAGCCTCAGTCGCAGCAGCGCTTGTCTTATATTTCAAGACGAATCCGGGACTTGCACAGAAGCAGAAAATCAGCCTTGCGGTGTTGAGAGCGCTGGCTTTGGGACTGGTGTTTCTGTTTCTGCTGACGCCGATAATTTATTATATCAGGCACTTCACGGAGCGTCCCGAAATCATTTTGCTGAAGGACAACTCCGCCAGCATGCAGATTCAGCACCAAAGTCAAAGCAAGGCAGACAGGCTGGAAAGCCTTTACAGCAAACTGAAAGCAGCCTACAAGGATGCCGGTTATCTGGTCAGGGAGCAGGTCTTTGCGGATGGTCTGAATGGCGATAAAAACTCTACTTTCCTGCTTCCGGCGCTGGAGGAACTGCGTCAACAGGATGGTAAAACCGATCTCAGACAAATAATTCTGTTTTCCGACGGCTGGCTGCGTGATACTGACTTACCTGCTCTGAAGAATTATGACATGCCCGTCCACGCTGTTTTTGACTCATCCAGACAGCAGGCAGCCGACCTGCTGGTCAGCGATTTCAGGCACAATAAACAAGGCTACCGCAACGAACTCAGCCTCTTTGAAGCAAGTGTCCAAGCCACTGATTACACTGGTTCTGCCATCCTGAAATTCATTATCGACAATCAGGTTGCCGCACAGAAGAATGTCTCTTTCCAGATGGAGCCGGTGCAGACTGTTTCTTTCAACCACAGGTTTGCTAAAACGGGTCTGCACAAGGTCGAAGTGCAGGTCTCGGCGGCAGGAGTCATCGAGCAGACGCAATCCAACAACAATCACCTCAGCGCTATAGATATTCTGACTGACAAAGAAAGAATGCTGCTTTTCACTGACGCTCCGAACTGGGACACCAAATTCATCCTTGACGTAATCAGAGAAAACAACCGCATTGAGCCTGCCAGCTATACTGTAAAGGGCAATCAGCTCTATCAGGGCGAGCAGAATACCACCCTCAGAGACTTTAACAACGTCACCGCTATCATCATTGTAAATCAGGGCTCGCTCCAGCTTGACAACACCCTGGCTCAGAGCATCATGGCTCAGGTCCGGCAAGGCTGCGGCTTGCTTTATATGGGTCTGCCCGTGCCGCAGTTAAATGAAATCCTGCCTCTCAGGCAAGCAAACATCCGCAGCAGCTACAAAGGACTGATTAAACTGCAGCCCGCGGCAGGTGTCTATTCCGCTTTCAACATTCCCTCTGACGAACTGGCTCAGATTCCCCCTGTGGACTATTATTATCTTTCTGCTATCCCGACTGCAGAAGTCCTGGCAGTGCTGGACAATGCTCAGAAAAGTCCTGCTGCTGCAGTTTCCGCAGCTCTGAATGGCAAGGTAATCAGTTTAGCTTTTCTGAACCTGTGGCGTTGGCAATTGCAGAGCAAGAATCAAGGCTACAAGACCTTTACGGCAGACCTGCTGACCTGGCTCAGCAACAGAACTGCGGGGCAGTTCAGAGCCTTGTATGAGCCTGCTTACTATCCTGAAGAACCTCTTTCCATAAGGCTTACAGCCATTGACGAGACCCGCAGGGCGCGTTCTGACCTGGCTCCTAAAATCACTGTGGTTAATTCTAAAAACGAAACTGTTTTCAGCGATTTTTTGACTCAGGCTGAGGAAGATTATACAGTCTCTTTCAGGCTGACCAATCCTGACCAATACAGCTTCCGCATTGTTGATCAGAACAGCGGAAAATCCGCCGCCGGCAAATTCCTGCTGCTCCCCAGAAATCAGGAAGCCCGCGACCTGGGTTACAATCATACTCTCCTGAGCTGGATAACTCAGCAGACCAGCGGCAGAATTATGAATCTGGAGGAAACTGCTAACTACCAGCCTGTCAAGGCGGTAAAGGCAGACCGGATGGAGAAAAAGGATTTTCCTCTTTACAAAAAATGGTATCTGATAACTTTATTTATTATTGTCTTTTGTCTCGAGCTGTTTTTCCGCAGAAGATGGGGCTTATTGTAATAAGGCAGGCAGGCTGAGATGCTGAAAATTGACAGAATGCAGTTCCCGAATAAGTATCCAGTTCCCAATTGGATCAAGCTGCTGGCCATAGCGCTTGTCCTGATGGGAATATTTATTCACAACTGCACGCAGGACCTGCAGGACAAGGAAATTAGCATTAGCGATGTCAGCATTGCAGCCTATTCCAAAGTCCACGTGGAAGTCACCTACACGCTGCAGAATTTGGCTAAAGCGGACCGTGAAGTCTGGCTGCTGCTTAAGGTTTATGATGACAAAGATGAAGAGCTTGGCAGTGTGCTCTATCTGGTCACAATCAAAGCCGGCGTGACCCAGTCCAGAATCAAGCTTGTGGACAAGCTGGAAAGACCTCTGGCTGACAACGAGCAGCCGGCCAAAGCCACGATTCAGATTTATAAAAGGAAGGTTCTTTCATGACCGCAAAGAATAAAGCGAACATGCCTCTGACCAATGCCCTGCTGCTTCTGAAACAGTTCAGCAGCGCTCTGCCCTTTGGCATCATGGTTTGTGACTTAAACGGCGAAGTCTATTACAGGAACGATATTTTCGAGCAGTGGATGCCTGACCACCATGCTGATAACACTCTCTGGTTCAATCAGATGCAGCCTTATCTGGAGCAGGATTTTCAGCCCGACAGCTCATACTTTGATGCACCCGTGCAATGGCTGCTGGATCACAACGCCAATCAGGAAAGAGAATTGGAAGTCACCTGCCGCGGAAGTAAAGTCTTTTTTAAGCAGAACATCCACCCGCTCTATGACGAGAAAAACAAGCTCTGCGGACTGATTGAAGTCACCCAAAACATCACAGAGCAGAAGAGCGTCGAAAAGTCTTTGGAGCACGCCCGCAGGTTTGAAACAGTGGGACGCCTCGCCAGCGGCATTGCGCATGATTTTAACAATATCTTGCAGGTCATCAATGGTCATTCCGAAATGCTGATGGAATCAAGAACTGAAGACCTTAGACTGCTGCACAGCTTGGAAGTCATTCTGAGTTCGGGTCAGAAAGCCTCTGCTCTGACCAGACAACTCCTGCTGTTCAGCCGCCGGCAGAGCAGTAACTTCAGGCAGGTCAATCTGGGCAAACACCTGCTCGGAATGCATAAAATCCTTGCCCGCATGCTGGGTGAGGACATCATCATGCAGTTCGAGTGCAATGATGCAGACCTCTTTATAGAAGCGGATGAAAGCCAAGTCGAACAAATCATTATGAACCTTGCCATCAATGCCCGCGATGCCATGCCTGAGGGCGGCAGCATCAAGATCATTACTGGATTCTATGAAATTGATGCTGAGTTGCAGAAAAAACTGCCTTTCACCCGGCCCGGAAAGTATGTCAGGTTCAGTTTTTCCGATTCCGGCAGCGGCATTCCCAATGAGGCTCTGGACCACATTTTCGAACCTTTCTATTCCACCAAGGAAGTGGGCAGGGGAACAGGTCTGGGACTGGCGACCATCTATGGCATCGTCAAGCAGCACAACGGATTTATCTTTGTGGAGGATACGTCAGAAGCCGGAACCACGTTCACCATCTGTTTTCCTCTCAGTGAAATCGTCTGTGAGCCTGAAGCCAGCGCACCTGCCTATGTTCCTCAACCCGGACTCAAAAAGCAGATTCTCGTCGTGGAGGACGAAGAAACTGTTCAGGAACTTGCTTTGGAGGTTCTTACCCGCTATGATTATGTGGTAACCTGCGCTGCCAGCCTTGCCCAAGCCAGAGAACTGGTGCAGCACAATGTCTACGACCTTTTTCTGATTGATATTGTTCTGCCTGATGGCAACGGAGTCACTTTATTAGAATCTTTGCAGGGCAAAAATGCTGAAGCAGCCTTCATTCTTTCCAGCGGCTATACGGAAGACAAACCTCAGATCAAAAACACCATCTATAAGGGCTATTCCTTTCTGCATAAGCCTTTTACCATAAACACACTGCTCCAGGCCTGCTCCGAAGCGCTCCTGAAGAAAAACTCCTGACCTTGTTGTATTAATGTTACCACAGGCTTCCGCAGATTTTTATCCTGTAGCAGTCTGAATCCTTTTCTATCCTGCTTTCAACGTTCTTATACAATAAACTATAATTAAGTCATATTTAACCCATATATAAAGGCTCCCATGCCCTTATATATGGGTTATTTGTTTTTCAATTAAATTTCATCGTGCAAGCAGGAGCCATGTAGGGGAGAAAGAATTATACAGGGCAAAGAAAAAGCCGGATATCTGTTGATATCCGGCTTCCCAATACTGATACTAAACAGTGTTAGGGTGTTGTTTGGGTTTCAGTAGTAGTAGTTGTTGTAATTACATTACCTAATGTATCATAAACAACTTCTTCAACTGTTTCCACCATTGTAGTGTCGATAGTTTCTTCCACAACTTCTTTGGGCTTGCAGCCGAAGAAGATGACAGTACTGACCAACATCACAACGATAAGAGCGACTAAGGCAAGTTTCTTTAAACTCATTGATTCCTCCATATTAATTCTTCTGTGTTACCAAAAGGTGCTAAACTTTGTTCACTATTTTAATCAGGAATTTTCTGGCAAGGAAAATCTTTTGATTTTCATGATTATCTGACATAGATAACTTCTGCCATCCCCTTATTGACACAAATCTTATACACACTATAAGTTATACTGTAACGGATGACACAATAATGAACACCGTATATTTGGCAAGTAATTTCTTAAAATGAGGTTACCAGACCCACATGAAGCAGACCGGAAGCAGGCTCTGTCAGCTTACCATTAATGATTGACAAAGCATAACTTACACTTATCAAACCCACTCTTGTTTGCACAGAAATTCCGGCTCCGGCTGCCATTAAATCTGTCTTGATTTTATCCGGCGCAATCTGTAAAAATCCGTTGTCAAACAGCAAAAAAAGCCTGGAATCGCGGCTCATCAGATAACGCAATTCACTATTTGACCAACCTATGCGCCAACTGCTGAACGCGTCTTCATTAAAACCGCGCAGAGAGCTGAAACCGCCCAGTTTATACTGCTCATAGACTCTGGCATTTTGATCGGAAATCTCTCTGAAATGAAGCGCCGGAGCAAACACAAATCTTTCGTATAGAGGAATGTAGGCAGCGGCGTCAATCTCTGTTACAGGAACTGTTTTGGTGCGCTCTGCAGTGTTGTTTAACTGCAGTCCATATTTGATTTTCAATCTGCTGCCGGATTTAGGATTGGGTGCGTAATCTGTCTTGGCAAACTCCCAGAAGAGTGAGCTGGTGTAGTAGCTGGTCTTGATTGCAACTAATGAATCCGGATGGTCAGGATAGAGGTTTTCCGTCGCCAGGACAGTGCCGAATTTGTGTTCCAGCAGGCTGTAATAGGCGCTCAGCTCTGCTTTGATGCGCACCCAGGCAGAGTCCTGCTGCGTTCTTTGAAACATCAGATCAGCTTCCACGGGATAGCGATTCCAGCCTGATTCGTGATAGGTCATTTCCAGTAGTCGGTAGGACGAGCTCAGGCTTCTCCAGTAAAGTGCTATGGCTCTGTCTGTGCCCCACAAATTGAGGAACTGCAAGTTTACGAGACCGGTCAGATTTCTCTTTTGTGAAGCCGGATTGGTGGTCAGCCCCAGCACTCCTTCAATTTTGGTCATTCTGGTTTCTTCAATGGCGATACCGAGCGTATTTTCGTTTATTGGCACGATGCTGCCATCCCTGATGTAGGGCTTGCGGAGCAGTTTTTCTTCAGCCTGTGCCAGAATGTCAGGTGTTATCTGCCTAACCTGCGTCAGACCTGAAATTCTCAGCAGGGTAGCGGATTTGGTGACTTTGTTGCCGGTAAACAGATATTTCTCAGCTCTGAACAGAGGTCCTTCCGTGATTCTGACCACGGCTGCAAGCCTGTTTTCATCAGTGATGAGCGTATCCAATGCCACTTCTGCAAACAAGTAACTGCGCTCTGTGTAAAGATTGAGGATTTTATTCATGATGCCGGGCAGCTGTTTAAGACTGAGTCCGCGGTCAGAGCTCAG
>JAWOHU010000038.1:0-2738 GCA_046485025.1 Cloacimonadaceae bacterium (SeqCode)
GGATGAGATTTCTGGTAAAGCGCTTATCCTGATTGGATTTATCCTCACGCCAGACATATTTGTTTTGCTTTAGCCAAGCTTCAATTTCAGCCTTGGAAAATGGCAGCAGAGGTCTGACAATAGAATCTGTAACAGGTTTGATACCGCCCATGCCTGTAATACCGGCACCCCGGGTCAGATTCATCAGAATGGTTTCCGCCTGGTCGTTTTTCTGATGTGCCAGAGCAATGTAGTCAAATTTGTATGACTTCAGAACATTGTGCAGAATGGCGTTGCGCCTGATTCTTGCCTGATTTTCCAAATCCGCTTCTGAATCCAGTTTCAGATGCTTGACAATCATCTGCACGTTGAGCCTGTCACACAGCTTTCTGACAAACTGCTCGTCAGCGTCAGACTCTTTACCCCGCAAGTGATGATTCACATGCACAGCCAACAGGGACAGATGCAAATCAGTCCTGATTTGGTGCAGCAGATGCAGTAATGCGACAGAATCCGCTCCACCCGAAACTGCAATTACCAGTTTCATCGAAGGAGCAATCAGATTTTCACTAACTACGTGTCTCTCAAACCGTTGTAACAGTGTGAGGGGGACAGGCATAACCACCTCGTTCATTCATATAATTTTAGAAACCAATAATATAGAGAGCCTGTCTTATTGTCAATTGTAATATTTGGAGAGCATGTCAAGACGCTTGGATTTACTTAGCGCTTCTTTGACCAAAGGTTTATTCTTAGGGTCGTGCCACATAACCAGAGCCTTTTGCAGACGGACGTCACGGCCTTTGGGCACGTAGATGGGCTTACCTGTCTCAAAATCCAGACCGGTGTAATACATACACGTGCTGACAGTCATGGAGGTGGGAGTGAATTCCTGCACCTGCTCCAGACGCAGGTTCTGCTGTTTGAGCCAGAGACCGAGCCTGATGGCATCTTCAATAGTGGAACCGGGATGTCCGGCTATGATGTATGGCACTATGCTATTGTTTTTTTGGGCTTTCCGGCTGGCTTGAAAGAACAGTTCGCAAAAATCGAGATAGAGCTTGATGGATGGCTTGCCCATGGTTTTTAAAACATCCGGTTCTGTATGTTCCGGAGCGACTTTGAGCAGTCCAGAAGTGTGAAAAGCAGCGATCTGGCGGATGTAGTTTTCATCTTTCAGAGCCAGGTCATATCTGATTCCGGAAGAGACAAAAACGTGCTTAATGGCTTTCATTTTCAGAGTTTTATTAAGCAGATCGATGCTCTGCTGATGTGAAGTTTCCAGCTGTCTGCAGATGTCGGGATAGAGGCAGGAATCTCTTTTGCAGGAAACCGGAAAACCCAATCTGCATTTGATTTTATACATATTGGCACTGGGACCGCCGAGATCGGTAACAGTTCCCTTAAAGGTTTTGGTCTTAGTCAGAGTTTCCAGTTCTTTCAGAATGGACTGTTCTGACCTGCTCTGGATGGCTCTGCCCTGGTGGTAGCCGATAGTGCAGAAATTGCATCCGCCCATACAGCCGCGATGAGTGGTGATGCTGTCCTTGATTTGTATGAACGCAGGAATGGTTTTTCCATCGTATCGGGGATGGGGCAGACGCATGAAAGGCAAGCGGTAAACGGAATCCAGCTCTTTTTCAGTCATGGGTTCAGGGGGCGGATTGTGTCTGATGAAGCGTCCCGCCACTTTCTGCCAGATGATTTGGTCCTGAAAGTTATGATGGAAAAGCTGTGACATCTGATGGAAGATAGCTTTGTCAGAATAGGTTTCAGCGTCGGGAAGGATTGTGATGTTGTTTTTTAAAACTGACTGGATTCCTGCCTGCGCAGGAATGACAGGTTCTTCTGACAGGCGAGGACGTCTGTCACTACCATCAGGAGGAGCGTCGAAAACCACAGTGCCGGGGACATCTGTGATTTCTCTGACAGGGATGCCGTTTCTTAATTTGTCCGCGATTTCCAGAAGGGGTTTTTCTCCCATGCCATAGACCAGGATGTCAGCTTTGGCGTCTGCCAGAATGGGATTGCGGATCTTATCCTGCCAGTAGTCGTAATGCGCGATGCGCCGCATGGAAGCTTCCACGCCGCCAATGATGACGGGGACGTTTTTGAAGAGCTGGCGCACCCTGTTGCAGTAGATGATGGTGGCTCTGTCAGGCCTGAGGCCTGCTTTGTCATCAGGCGAGTAGGCATCGTTATGACGGATTTTTTTCTGCGCCGTGTAGTGGTTGACCATGGAGTCCAGATTGCCTGCAGTAATGCCAAAACCGAATCTCGGAGCGCCAAGCTGCAGCCAGTCGCCATCAGTTTTCCAATCCGGCTGGGCAATGATTCCAACCTTGAAACCGGTGCTTTCCAAAACCCGCGCAATGATTGCAGCCCCAAAACTGGGATGGTCCACATAGGCGTCACCTGTAACGATGATAAAATCGCATTGTTTCCAGCCCAGAGCGGACATTTCAGTTTTAGTCATCGGCAAAAACGGCATACTATTCCTTGTTACAAAAAAGGGTAAAAGCAAGACTGCCTTTACCCGAAGCTCTTGAAAACAAAAATATCTCTGTTACTGAGTTACCCTGATGATGTTGATGGCCTGCACGCCTTTGTCGGTTTCCATCAGGTCAAAGGTCACTTCCTCATCCTGTTCCAGAACTTTGAGTTCGCGGGGAGAATTGGTCACAATCGACTTCCAGTGAACGAAATATTCCTTTTCGTCGTCAGTAATGATAAAGCCGTAGCCTTTATTTTTGTTAAAC
>JAWOHU010000073.1:0-13048 GCA_046485025.1 Cloacimonadaceae bacterium (SeqCode)
AAAGCAGATTGTAAGTTTTACCCTGATTGAGAAAAAAGAGCTTGTGCAAGCATTGCGGAATGGTAAAAACAATATGGAAGTGCTTCACCGGGGGCAGGTTGGCAGCAAGCTTGTCCTATTCCTGTCTTTTTTGAATGTGATCTATGGCAAAGTTCACAGCAATACGGATATCTGGTTGAAACAATTGGGAGGCGGTACCAACAACGGCTGGCCCACTTTCCACGGTCCGGTTTACACCGCCGGACAGATTCAATCCTTCAGCGGAACGCCGCCTTATCTGCAAGTGTTCAGAGCAGGCTACTGGGAACATGTCAGCCCGCTGGAATTCAATCCGACCGCTGATTTGATCAGGGCTCACGGTGCCGCCATCGGCTCCACGGCTTATGATACAAACAGGATTATGTATGTTACAGTATTAGGCGGTTCATACACATCCTGGGTGGGACAAGTGGTCAATGCCGGTCCTGACACAGCGGATGTGTGGACACAATATCCTCCGCGCGCGGGAACATATCTATTCCGTAACCGCTGGACCAAATATGATACAATGTGGACGGCAGGTCCGACCGGAGCCAGCATCGGACGCTCCAACATCGTGTATTCCAAGATGTGGCTCAAAGGCAATTTCCAGGGCGCTCAAACCTGGTGTGCAGTTGACACATTATATCTGAATGACAACATCACCCTGGCTGGAACGCAGATGGGGCAAGCGCCTGATGGTTCTGTGACCGGCTCACAAACAAACCGCAGTGACTATGTGGGCATTGTTTCTGAAAAATCGATTGTTATCCAATATGGCTATCGCGACCCACAGGACTCAACCCGCTACAAACCAAATTGCGACGGCAACAATCAACAGGGCGCCATCTGGATTTACGCAGCATTGTGCGCTTTGGGAGACGGCGGAGGCGTGCCTCAAAAAGATGGTATCTTCACTTTTGAATACCAGCACCCGCATCCCTCTGTTCCTGCAGTCCAGTTGCCCAATAATGACTATGTCTGGGACAAGATAGACCTGCACCGCAGAAGATATCCACCCACAGGTGCAGCACCCTGGCCGGGTAACATTGATTTGCCATACTACAATCCTTTGTGGCCTGAAGGTTTTCCCTATACTGAACGCGGAACCATTCACCTATGGGGTTCCGTGGCTCAACGCAGAAGAGGATACGTGCACCGCAACCTGGCTGACAGCGAATATCCCAACCCCAATCAGGTGTGGAATATACCGCTTGACTTAGCAGGAGGACCTGCTGGCAATATATATGTGGATCCCATTCTGGGCATCCAGTGGAGAGCGCAGAATGCACCTCTGGCCACGGGTTCGGGGGTCGGATACTCCACCAAAGATTATCACTTTGACAACCGTTTTTCATTTGTCACACCACCGGACTTTCCGGAAGTGCATGTGAGAGGCGGTCTGACACCATTTGAATCGGAGGCATGGTCACTCAAAAAACCACCGCAGCATTTCTAAAAACGTGATAGATAAAGAGGAACTATGAAGAAAAAGAAACCGGTAAAGTTCAGGGAGTCTGTGGGAATCGACATTGGTTCCCACAGCGTCAAAATTGTACACCTTAAGCGACTGCACGAAGGTTTTAAGCTTCTCAATTATGAGATAAGACCAACCGTGCCGCAGGGTATTGAGTATGTGCCTTCAGATTTGAGACCGGAGCGCTATGCTCCCATTATCGTGGAAATGATGAAGACGCTGCATATTACACCCAAGAGCGTTAAACATCTGGTCACAGCCATAGGTGGAGACAACACAAGCATCAAACAGATTAAGACCATCTTTCTGCCTGATGATGAATTGGAATCCGCCCTGTTTTTTGAAGCCAAGAAACACATTCCCATCAGTGGTAATGATATGGTCCTGGATTATCAGGTGCTGGACGTTGAAGAGAAAACCAACAATATGAACATCCTGTTGGCAGCCTCCACCAAAGAACTGCTGAACGAGCATACCAATGTATTGGTCAGCGCCGGCTTGAATCCCAACATAGTTGATCTGGATTCTCTGGCCATAGCCAATAGTTTTGCACTGAATTCGTTTGTCGAGGAAGGTGTGTATGTTCTGCTCAATCTTGGTGCGCACAGGACCAACATGGTGATCTGGGGACCAAACTCCAAATTGTTTGCCCGTGACATTCCTTATGGCGGTTATCACTTCACGCGTGACATCATGCGCAAGCGCCAGCTGGAATTCAATGAAGCAGATACATACAAGATGGAATGGGGCCTCCTGGATGATCCAAATACAGCTTCAGCATCCACGATTAGTGTGCTTGATATTTCAGAGAAATCGACTGAAGACTTGATTGTTGAAGAAATCAGACGCTCCTTAAGGTTCTATGTTAAAGAAGCCGGTAACAGTGACTTCCGTAAGATCTATCTCATGGGCGGTACGGCAAAATTGAAAGGCTTGCTTGAATTCATTCAGGACAAAGTAAACATCCCGACTGAACAATACATGCCGTTCATCAATATCGAAATGCCGGAAAAATTCCAGGATAAGAAAGATCCTCAATTGTCTTTGGCAATCGGTCTGGCGATGAGAATGGAATAGGACGAGGTGAGATAATGATACAACAATTCTACTTTAAGATCAACCTGAATAAGTTCGGCGAAATGAAACTCCAGCAGGAAAGGGAGAAAAAGACCTTTATCCAGGCTCTGGTGTTTTTCTGTCTCGGTACAATAATCCTGTTTGCTTTGGTTCTGTATCTCAATTCACTTCTGACCAAGAAAATTCAGAATCGCCAGGAATTTCTGCAGGAAACGGAACGTCAGATTGCTTCCTATGAAAATAGTTCGGATTTTCTTTCCAGCAACGACCTGGATTTATTGGCAGGAACATTTAACGACAGAATCTTCTGGGCAAAGAAACTGGTGGCTCTGTCGCACGAGATTGACAACAAAATGGCTATCACTCAGTTCTCTTATAAGAACGGTGTGCTTAGCCTGTTTGGCGTCACCTCGATTGATAGAAATCAGAGGGAATTTGACCTGATCGATATGTTCATTTCCAAGCTCAAAGCGAATGAGCAGATCAGTATGGATTTCCCGGAAATCAAGTATGCCAAGGCAAGTCGGGATAAAGTAAAAGACACGGATATTCTGCGCTTCCAGATAGACTGCTTCAGCAAGGATTATGGTCGCCGCAGGGGAGGAACTCAATGAAACAGAAATACCTAATCTTTACCCTGGGGATGATTTTAATAGCAGTCCTGTTTTTTACTTTCAGCGGCACTTTGATTGGAAAGAAGCTCAGCAGAATTTCGCAATTGGACAAGAGTATAAAGATATCACAGGAAAAACTGAACAGCGCCAAGGTTATGGATCAGCAGCTCAGTCAGTTCTCGATTATTATTGATAACAGCCTGACTACTGAGAAATCCTTCTCGCATGATGAAATCAATGCCTTTGTTAAAAGTCTGGCAGACCTTGCCGATCAAAACAAGATTGCAGTTCTTGCCATCTATCCCAAAGAAATTCAGACCGGGGTTAATTTAGTCGAACAGCAGTATATTCTGGAGATAAACACGACCTACGTGCAGCTTGGTCAGTTTCTTGCCAATCTGGAAGCTTTGGATAATATCGTGAAGATAAACACACTGGATGTTATGCCTTTGACTGATGCCGAATCAGGACAAGCCGGTTCTAAAACAGCAACTGCAACCGGAACCCGCATTGCCAGATACAAAGTGGCATTGGAATTGTCGGTGTTCAAGGTTCAGAGGGAGGTATAAGATGGAAGCACGCTTTGTAAAAGATCTTGCCATAGCTCTCGTCTTTATCATTCTCTTTGTGTTTGCTGTTAAGGATTATACCATATTTAATAAGGTCAACGCAGTTCCCGGTCAGTCCATCTATTCCGATATATCTGTGAATGAGGAATTGATGGATAAGATAAAAGTGATTGAAGAATCCATAAAAGACAGGAAGATGTTCACTTTCAATGTTCCCACCGATCCCCTGCGTCAGGATCCTGTTATCAAGGACAAAATGGACAGGCTGCAGGAATGGGAAAACATGGTGAGAAACATGGTTCGCCTGGCAGCAACTTTTGTTAATGAAGATAATGAAAAATACGCCATAGTTTACTATCAGGGTAGCAGTGACATTTATAGAATCGGAGATACCGTAGCTGGCAGACGCATTGTAGATATCGGAGACAGACAATTGACTTACGTATCAGGCGGAGTTCGTTCTACTATGACAGTTCAGCCCATTCCTCCAAAACCTGCTGACCTCGAGTCAGGTTCTGATTATACAGATTTTAACTATTAATATAGAAAAGTGGGAGTTAATATGAAATATTCGAAAGTATCCACACGCTGGCTTTGCCTGGTCCTTGCAATGATGCTGTTGTCATCTTTGCTGATGGCACAACAGATAGGCAACGCTGCAAGTTTTACCAAAAAAGTGTCCTATGATGCCGATGACGCTTCTTTATCCTCAATCTTAACTGCGCTTGCCCGCCTCAGCGGAGCCAATATCGTATTGGCTGAAGAAACTACTGCAGATCAAGATGCCAAGGACGATAGAAGGATTACGGTTCACATCAAGGACGTTCAAATTGAACAGGCTGTTTCTCTGGTAGCTCGTTCAGCCGGTTTATCCTACAGGGTGGTTGGCGAGAACACTTTCCTGGTTGGCGAGAAAGCCAAGATCAGTGAAGAATCAGGTGAACGCACCTATGTGATTCAACTTAATAACATCGATGCCGTTAAAATTTCCAAAGCTTTGGAAAACGCTCCGGGGGAAACTGTTCCCATCGAAGGACAGAATGCTCTCTTGGTCGTTGGCAATCCTGATAGCTATGAACAGATTTTAGGTATGGTCAGGGGACTTGATATTCCTCAAAAGCAAATTGAAATCAGGGTTCGCCTGATTGAAGTGCAGCTTTCCAGTGCCAAAAAATATGGTATTGATTGGTCGAAGCTCAATCACCTGACTACAATTCTGGCAGAAGATCCAGTCAATGCAGCAGGAGCTGGACTTCCTTACCAATACACAGACGAAACCGGTTATCTGCCGCACGGTGACCCGACAGATTTTGAAAGACTGCCGGAACAGCAGTATTTCCAGAGGATTGACGGCTTTAACGACATCGGGCATTTTAGCCGTCAGATGACTGCTTTTGATATCACGATTGACTGGCTGCTGGAAAACAATGCCGCCAAGTTGCTGACTGATACACGTGTTACAGCAATGAACGGAGAGCAGGCTATCATCCATATCGGTGAAGATGTGCCTTACGTAGCCAAGAACCTGGAAAATGACTTTCAGGTCAATACCGCTCAGGTTGGTATAATGCTGGACGTTGTTCCAACTATAAATAAGGACGGGCAGATTACTGCCAAGATTAGTCCGGAGGTCAGTTCTATTATTGATTTTGTGTCCGGTTACATACCGCGCACCAAAGTTCGTAGGATTTCTTCCACAGTTACGGTCCCTGATGGAAAGAAGATAATTGTAGGCGGATTGTTAAATTCAACAATCACTCAAAAGACCACAAAGCTTCCACTTTTGGGCGATATTCCAATCATTGGCAAAGTGTTCCAGCACCGTTCTGAGACCATGGAAAACACTGATTTGATCATGGAAATCACACCCAGACTGATTTCAGATAATGAACTCACCAAAGAACCAATTGTACCAGATGAACGTCTTTCCAAGCGTCTGATTAAATTTGAAGGCGAGGAAGACGAAGGGCAAAATTAAGGGAGGGGATAATATGAAAAGAATGAGAAACTTATTACCCATAATCATGGTTTTAGTCATGATTCTGGTTGCTTTTGCCACTTCCTGTGACAAACGCAATCCACCGCCTGTGGCTCCTGAAATTCCACCACCGATTCCTCAGAATCAGGAACGCTACATCACCAGAATCTCAGCATCACCTGATACTATTTATGCTGACGGCGGTATTACATTTTCTACCATAAGTGTTACAGTTAAAAACGGCGAACAGTTTGCTGTTCCCGGTCAAATTGTTACTTTCAAAACATCAATCGGAAGAATCCTGACCAGCGTTGCTACTGACAGCACCGGTGTGGCAAGGTCCACTTTCTGGGATGACGGCCCTCCGGGCGGTATTTCTGAAATCTGGGCTTATGTCAGAAACTACCATCCTGAAATTGCCGATTCTGTCATTTCAGAAGCCAAAGAGCGAATCTATGTTACGGTAGCCGGCGTTCCGCCTATCTCATCATTGACTCTGGAACTTCCTTCCACCCTGAATCCTCAGCCTTTGATTGTGATGCAGTCAATCACTGTCCGCGCCAGGGCTAAGAACGTTCTTGGCAACGATGTCCCTGATAACACTCTGATTACTTTCAGCGCTACCAAGGGCTTCTTTACTGATGTTGAGGGTAATACTATAGGAGACTCGATTGTCGTTGCCACAGTCAACGGACGAGCGACAGCCACTTACAATGCAGGTCCGATTGCAGGAGAAGGAGTGCTGACAGCCAGGATATCTGACCAGACCAGTTCGCGTAACATTTTGATCAGTCCCGGCAGACCGGCAAATCTTTCACTCAGGTCTTTTGTTGAAGTTGATGGTGAAATGGTGGAAGCAGACACCAGTTCAGTAAACAGCCCCAACTACATCTGGATGCAGGCTGAGATTAAGGACCTATACAGCAATGTGGTCTCATCCAAACCCATTAAATTTACAACCGACCTGGGGACATTTGTCAATACAGTGCAGGAAATTACCACCAATTCAGATGAAGAAGGAATTGCCAGAGTCCGCTTTACACCGGGTCTGCAAGCCGGCGCTGCCACCATTACTGCTTATGCCAATGGTGACACTCTGACTGACCAGCTTATTTTTAATATCAAATCCACCATGCTGCATTCCATCCAATTCACGCAAGCCGGTCAGATTGACCTGAATGTTGCCAACACAGGTGGAACGGAATCAGCCATTCTGAAAGTCAAACTTTATGACATCAACGGAAACCTGATTGATACTCCCAAGGATGTCTATTTTAAAATTATGAATCCGCAACCCCCTGCCGGAGCAAATCTGAATAATCAGCCTGCAACGGATTCTGTCTTGGTTGTTTCCAATGGCGGTGAAGCACAGATCTCAGTCAATAGCGGTACTGAATCCGGTATTTTGAATATCCGCGCTTCCTGTTATGCTGATGGCAGATACGTAAAAGCTACAAAACCCAATATAGTTATTCATGCCGGACCTCCTCACAGGATTGTTCCCTTTGCCAGTGGTTTCAACACAGGCGAGGATATGGGTGGCGGTTTGTGGAGAATCGTTGCCGGAGCCAATGTCTATGATTCATATAATAATCCAGTTGGCTATGGCACCAGCGTCTGGTTCTATATTCCCAATAACATCTATAACTGTCAGATTGTTGCTAATGCCTATGTAGGAAATGAAAGCGCTCAGGGCGATTCAACTGAAGGCGTTGCCTATACTACTCTGATTTATTCAGGTGTGTATACTTTTGAAAATCTCATGATAACTGCCGAAACTGGCGGTATCAACGGAATTCCGATTACCGGAACGGCATATATCGTGCTGCCATTGAATCAGCCACAGTTGGAACTGGAAATTATTCCCGGAAACATTGTTTTCCACGGCAATACCAATCCTGTTCCTGCTTCAGCCACCGCCTGGCTCAATCTTTCCCTGTTTGACCAGCAGGGCAGTCCGATTCACAATGCCCGCATTTCCATGACCTCGACCCGAGGTGTGTTTGAATATACGGTAGGCACGAATGAAGACCCCTTGAACTGCAACTACCTGTATGTGTCCACGCCTCATATTGTGGTGACGGACTGGTATGACCCATTTGCAGTTTATGATCCAAATGTCTATGGTTCGTATGATGATATCAATGACGGTCAGGATGGCTTGGCGCAGGGATTGATCAGGTTCTATGCCTTTGAAATTCCGCTGGGCGATCCCATGACCAATACCCCCGGTATCACATCTGTTACTGTAACGGCTCGTTTGCTGGGTACAGCAGCTTCAGCCACATCAACAACCACGCTGATTCGCTATCCGACCTAATCAGGTTCTGATTGCAATCAGTTAAAGAATAATTGTATGGTTACAGAACCCCTTAAGCGGGTTCTGTAACCTGATTTTAAACCATAACCGGAAAGTCACCTCTCTGAGGGTGTTTCTCTGAAAACTTGAAGTTTGGATTAATGAATGCACCGCACAAGGTGCTAATGTAAGAGGATATAATGAGTTTTAACCCGCAATTTGCACGTCTCGGTGAAATTCTGATTCACGAAGGTTACATCACTGATGATCAGCTCAAAGAAGCGTTGCTCAAGCAGGATAATTTCGGTCTTAAAATTGGCGAGACCCTGATCAAGCTTGGACACCTGACCGAGAAAAATCTGCTCACGGCATTACATCTGCAGCTCGGCTATGACATTGTTCAACATCAGGAGATGATGGATCTGGATGTCAAGACAGTATCTATGATTCCAGAGCCTTTTGCTGTTGAGAATCGTGTCCTGGCAATCAGGGATGAGGGTGACGGTGTTGTTGTCGCCATGGTTGACCCCGAAAACCTCACTTTAATAGATAGTTTGAAAAAGATTCTCGGCAAGAACCTGAAACCAAAATTAATTGGCGATTCTCTCATTCACGATTCAATGGAAAAATATTACAAAAGCATCAGAACCACGTCTCAGGTGGAGGATGCAGTCGGTGGTTTCGATTTTGTTGCCATCGATGAAGATGAAAATGAAATCAGCATTTCGGCTGCTTCGGCTGATGCAGACGCACCCATTGTCAAACTAATCAATCTGATTATCAATGAAGCTATCAAAGCTGGAGCCACTGATATTCACATTGAACCTTTGACCAAGCACACCAGAATCCGTTTTCGTGTGGACGGCGCTTTGCGTGAAGTTATGAATCCGCCGATTGGTATGCACATGGGACTGATTTCCATTGTCAAGGTGATGTCCAAGCTGAACATTGCTGAAAGGCGTCTTCCTCAGGATGGTCACATTTCTCTGAAGACACAATACAAGAGTGTTGACGTCCGTGTTTCCATCACTCCCACAGTGCTGGGCGAAAAAGTTGTGATGCGTCTTCTGGACAAGGGCGAATTCGGTTTCAAACTTAGCACGCTTGGTTTCGAAGCTGACGACATGGCAATTTTCAGCAAGGTCATCCGTCGTCCCTATGGAATTATCATTGTCTCAGGTCCCACCGGTAGCGGTAAATCCACAACTCTGCACGCCGCCCTGAAAACCATCCAGGATATCGAAACCAACATTATTACAGTGGAAGACCCTGTGGAATATCGTCTGGAAGGTATCACCCAGATTGAAACCAAGGAGCAGATTGGCCTGACTTTCGGCTCTGCTTTGCGTTCCGTTCTGCGTCAGGACCCGGATATTGTGCTTATCGGTGAAATCCGTGACGAGGAAACAGCTGATATCGCCATCAAATTCTCCCTCACAGGACACCTTGTTTTCACCACTCTGCACGCCAACGACGCGCCTTCCACGGTCACCCGTCTGATTGACATCGGCATCAAGGAATACCTGGTGGGTTCATCACTTTCTCTGGTGATGGCACAGCGTCTGGTGCGTATTATTTGTCCTTATTGCAAAACTGAGTATAAACCAACTGAACTGGAACTGTCCGATTGCGGCATTCCTGCTGACCAGGTTGACAAGATAGATTTCAAGATTGGAACAGGTTGCGTCCATTGTGACAACACAGGATTTTCCGGCAGAACGGGTATTTTCGAGCTCCTCACCGTCAATCCTGAAATCCGCCGCATCATCTATGAAGGCGGCAACCAGGATCTGATCAGAGAAGCTGCTCTGCGCGCCGGTATGAGAACCCTGCACGATGCAGCCTATAACAAGATGGTTCAGGGCGTCACTTCCATCCGCGAAGTTATCAAGATGACCATTGTGGAATAATTAAGTACTAAAGATAGAAGGTAATTGATATGCCAAATTTCGCCTATGTAGTCAAAGATGCCAAGGGTGCCCGGGTTGAAGGGATTTTAAAAGCTGAAACGCTGGATCTGGCAATTGACAAACTGAGCAAGGAAGGAAGCACCATAATTTCCGTTAAAGCCGCTTCTGAAGGCGCTTTCAAAGGAAAACTCTCCCTCTTTGACAAGGTGATGCTGACCATCTATAAAATCAGAACAGGCGTCTCGCTCAAGGTTCTGGTCTTCTTCACGCGTCAGCTCTCCACCATGTTTTCAGCCGGTCTCACCATTGAAAAAGCTATCTCCAATCTGGAAAAAGAAGAGAAGAACCGCAAGTTCCAGAGAGTTCTGCGCCGTCTTTCCGACGACATCAAGAAGGGTTATTCCCTCTCTGAAGCGATGGAACAGCACCCCGGCGTGTTTAATCCACTCTATGTTGCTCTGGTCAAAGCCGGTGAAGTTTCCGGTACTTTGCATACCGTTTTGGATGAGCTTTCAGATTATCTGGAAAAGATTGAAGACACCCGCCGCAAAGTTATGTCTGCCATGGCATATCCCATCTTCATTCTGGTTTTCCTGGCCATTGTGGTCTGGGGTATTTTCTATTGGATCATTCCTCAGTTCACTGAAGTTTATGCCAATTTCGATGCAGACCTGCCGGCTCCGACTCTGGCGGCAATTGCCATCAGTAAATTCATTACCAGCAATCTCTTCTTCTTTATCGTGCTGCTTATAGTATTCTTCTTCTCCCTGTTTCTGGTTTATCTGACAGACCGCGGTCGCTACATTATGGACCAGATCAAACTGAAGATTCCCGTGATCGGACAGGTGATAAATAACTCCATTATGAGTAAATTTGCGCGTACGTTCTCAATTCTGATGGCTGCCGGTGTGCCTATTATGGACACTATGGAGCTGACGGAAAACGTGGTGCAGAATGCTGTGGTGGAATCCGCCATCCGCAAGGCGCGGGTGATGGTCAAAGAAGGTTACAGCGTGGCGGGAGCTTTCCGCCGCACCAATGTTTTTCCTTCCACTTTATTGCAGATGACAGCTACAGGCGAGGAAACCGGTGATATGGACAAGCTGCTGGGCAAGGCTGCCGAGTTTTATGAGAAGCTGGTGGATTCTGTCATAGACCGTCTCACGTCTCTGATTGAGCCCCTGCTCATCATTATCATGGCTGCCATTGTCGGCACCATCATCGTCGTCATCTACCTGCCCATCTTCGATTTGGGTCAGGCAATGAGCGAAGGCTTGAAATAATCTTAATTCGAATATGACAAAACCGGAGCTTCGGCTCCGGTTTTTTATTATGTATATCTAATCAGACCTGAATTGGAGACTTCATCATCAGAAAGATACTGTGCATTTTACTTGTCCTGATGGCTGTCCATCTGGCTGCCCAGGCAGATAATTTCACTAAAGAATATCTGCTCTCCTATCCTCAGACTGCGTTTGAAGCAGTTCAGCAGCCTGTGAAGTGGGAAAAAGCTGATTGGCTCAAGGTGGGCGGCATCATCTTTATCGGCAGCAGCCTGTATCTTTTTGACGAGGAAATCTCTGAACTGGCACAACGCAACAGGACAGCTCTCAGCAATGACGCAGCCACTGTTTTCAATCAGTTTGGCGAGGGAAAATATGTCCTGCCGGCGCTCGGATTGACCTGGCTGGGCGGTTACGCCTTTGATTCTCCCCAAACTCAGGATACGGCGCTGCTGTCTCTGAAAAGTTTTGTACTGGCAAATAGCGTCACCTACAGCTTGAAAATCCTGACTCAGAGGGAAAGACCCTTTGCCGGCAAGGGTAAATATTTCTTCTCCGGCAGCGGTTTCACGGAAAAGGACAAATCTTTTCCTTCAGGACACACCACCCTCGTCTGGAGCATCGCGCCCATTCTGGCAGAGCAGTATAAGGAAGTCCGCTGGGTTGCCCCAACTGCCTACTCCATTGCAGCAATGACATCTTTAGCCAGAATCCACCATCACAGGCACTGGTCCTCCGATGTCCTGGCCGGTGCAGCCGTAGGATATTTCACTTCTCAGCTCGTGCTTAAAACCACTCCCAGACTACACATCAGCCCTTCCCTCGAAAACTCCGGTCTCAACTTCGGCTACAGATTCTGATTTTCAGCTTGCTTTGAAAAACCCATATCTTCTGTTTCCTGAAACTCTTTGCTCATTGCTCAAAATCTGAATCTAAAGCCATTTCCTCTTTCTGAAATACAGCAGCATCAGCATAAAAACCACAAACATTAAACCGAGGACTGCAAAATATCCATACTTCCAATGCAGTTCCGGCATGTTTAAAAAGTTCATACCATACACACCGGCGATAAAAGTGAGAGGTATAAAGATAGTGGCGATGATGGTGAGGACTTTCATAATTTCATTCATGCGGTTTGAGATACTGGTCATATACAAATCCAGCAGTCCGGAAACGGTATCACGAAAGCTTTCAAGGGTTTCCATCACGCGCATTGTGTGGTCATAAAGATCTCTGATATAGATGTTAAGATTCTGTGACAGGATAGGTTCTTCTATCTTCTCCAATTGGTTTACAACCTCCCGCAGCGGGTAGATCGAGCGTCTGATATTGACCATCTCTTTGCGCTGGAGGTGGATTCTGTTCAGGGTATTCTTTTCAGGATTGTGCAATAACTCCGTTTCAATTTCTGTGAGTTGCTCTCCAATTTCTTCAAGAATAACGAAATAATTGTCCACAATGGAATCCAGCAGGGCATAGAGCAGGTAATCTGTTCCTTTTTTCCGGATCTGGCCTTTGTTCTCAAATATACGCTTGCGGACATAGTCAAAAGTGTCAGCAGCCCTTTCCTGAAAAGTGACCAGCACCTTACCCCTGAGCAAAAAACTGATTTGTTCATAATCAATCTGCTGCCGGGGTGGGATGATGGACAGCATCTTGACCACCAGAAGAATATGATCGCTGAGTTCATCCAACTTGGGACGCTGATTTATGCTTAAGATATCTTCCATTGTGAGCTTATGGACATCCAGATAGGTGCAGATCTGTTCAATTGTTTCCACATCGTGCAAGCCGTCAATATTGAGCCAGGAATTGCCTGCATA
>JAWOHU010000076.1:0-5624 GCA_046485025.1 Cloacimonadaceae bacterium (SeqCode)
GGGTGACCCTGCCCTGGCAGTGGGAACCAATATCGGCAGTTATTATGACCACCAATATTTGGTTCTGGACACACCTCAGATTTTGGTACCCACAGCTACCCCGACCTTAACTTTTAAACTTAAGTATAACCTGGAGGACCCTGCCGGAGCTACCGCTCCCTATAACGGCTGGGATTCAGGCAATGTGAGAATCTCTGTTGATAACGGAGCCACCTGGACTCCTATCAGTGGAACTCCTGCCTATACATTCACTTCTTCTTATGCTTTTGGTTTTGAACATGGCGAAGGGCCCAATATCCCTGCCTGGGGCGGAGTTTCCAATGGCTGGGTGACTGCCAACTTCCCGCTTACTGCATATGCCGGACAGAATGTCAAAATCCGTTTTGCCTTTGCATCCGACCCTGCTTACAGTACAGGTGACGCTCCTGCCATGTTTGGCATGATGGTTGATGACATTGCCCTTGGTTCCTATTCAAACAATGGCGTCAATGATGGTCAGATGACCTGGGCAAGTATGGTTCCAACCGCTGGTGACTTATGGAATATTGCTACTGTTACAGGTGCTCCCTCACCAACTCATGTGTATGCCTGTCAGAATGCTCAATTGACCTATGTCCCCAATATGATGAACTATCTGGTATCACCTCCGATTCAGCTTCCCTCTTCAGGTGATATCAGGGCTGACTTTATGTACAGAGGTAGTTTCACTGATCCCAACACATTCCCCGAAGTTGACTATATGGGCTGGGAAATTACTGTCAATAACGGAATTACCTGGTTTGCCATGAGCAATCCCTATGGTGACCCCAACGGTCTAAACTATGTATATTCAGATGCTCCGGCTGATTGGTCTTCTTTTACAGCTACTTATACTGTGGATGGATATATCACTAATTATGCAGGTCAGACTGTTCAATTCCGCTGGTTTTTCAAATCTGACGCAGATACACCTGTCGGTGAAGGTATCATGATTGATGATTTTACAATTTATAATGACATCTTCCTGGCTGAGCCTTCTAATTTGGCTGCCACAGTTGTAGGAGCAAATGTTGAACTTTCCTGGTCTGATCCAGGCGGCGGCGGTCAACCCGGCTGGTTGCATTATGATTCCGGCACCAATTCAGACGCTATCGGTTTAACGGCAGGCGGAGCCATGGAAGTGGCTGCCAAGTGGGCTGCTTCAGGCACAAACAGCATTCTGCCCTATGTTGGAATGGATATCACCCAGGTGAAATTCTTCCCCAATGTAGCCGGCGTAACCTATACAATTAAGATTTATAATGGTCCCACAGGAACAGAAGTCTATTCCCAGGCTGTGACCAATCCTGTGATTGGTGACTGGAACACGATCACTTTGACCACTCCCTACACAATTCCTTCCGGACAGTATGTCTGGGTCGGTTATTCTCTTCCACATGCTGCTGGACAATATCCTGCTGGTATAGACGCAGGTCCTGCCGTGGCTGGTTTCGGAGACATGATCAAAACAAGTGGAGGATGGTCCTCTTTGTATGATGCTTCCAGCGGCTCCATTGACGGAAACTGGAATATCCAGGCTTACGTCACTGACAGAAACGGCAATCCCGTTCTGATTCAGCCTGTCAACACTCCCAACCGCAACATCACTGAATTCAAGATCTACAGAGACGATGCTTTCATCGCTTCTGTGCTGCCCACAGTGCACGAATACACAGATGTTGACGTTGCCGGCGGACTGCACACTTATAAAGTTACCGCTATGTATGGCACGAACGAATCTCTGCCTTCCAATGTTGTGACAGTATTTGTAGTACCTGCCGGATATGCTGAAATCGGTTATGACGACGGCACTTCCGAAATGGGTTACACAGTCGGTTCCGCCAATATGATGGCTGTCAAATTCCAGCACAACTTTGTGCCGACTCTGAAGTATGTGAAACTCTATGTCGCCAGTGTAGGAAACTCTCCAATGATCATCAGAGTGTTTGATGACAACGGACCTGACGGCCTGCCGGGTGCCACGCACCTGACCCAGTTCACCTATGCCGCCACGTCAATTGTCCAGGGCTGGAACTATATTCCCATCCCCACCGGCTCTGACATTACAATTGATGACGGCATCTTCTACATAGCGATTTATGAGTATTCCAATGCTTCCACCATCGGTCTTGACACCAGCCAGAATGGCCATAGCTGGAAAAAGACTGCTGCCGGTTGGGAAGCTATTACCAATGGCGAAATCATGCTGCACATCATTGTTGAAAACGGTGCCAGCGATGCTGACGACCAGACAGTGGTTCCTGTTGTAATGGCAGCCAGCAATTATCCCAATCCGTTTAGCGCTGAAACCACTATCAGTTACAGCGTGCCAAAAGACGGAATGGCACAGCTGACTGTTTACAACACCAAAGGTCAGGTGGTCAGAACTCTTGCGCACAACAACGTCAAAGCCGGTAACTTCACAGCTACCTGGAACGGCAAAGACGAAAGCGGCAACTCAGTTGCCAACGGCATTTACTTCCTGAGACTGGACAGCAACAACCAGCGCCTGATCAAGAAGATGCTGCTTAGCAAATAACATAACAAACCCTCATTAATAAAGAAGCCCGGTTTTTACGCCGGGCTTTTTTTATGAAAAGACAGTTGACGAATTTACGCTTTTTCTCAGATTGAACTCCAGATAAAAACTAAAGCAAGCAGGAGTGTATAATGTCAAAAACAGTTCGAACTGCTCTGTGCATAATGATAATCATGTTTCTGGCGGTCAGTCTGGCAGCTCAGAAGAAGACCAATCCCGGCGGAATTGTAGGTAAAATCGGCAGTAAATCCTACACATTTGCCGAGTATAATGAAATTCTGAATAACTACTTCAACTACTGGCAATCCCGTGAAGGCAGGCTTTCCACCGACCGTAAAAAAGAACTGAATGACCGCTGCTGGGAAGAACTCATTGGCAGACAGGTCTATGATACTGAAATCCGGCGCCGCGGTCTTGTTATAACAGACCAGGAAGCCATGGACGCTGTGCTGAAAGATCCGCCTGTGCAGGTGCGTCAGATTGAAGCATTGATGACAGATGGAAAGTTTGACAGTGCCAAGTTCCGTCAGGCTTTGGATGTGGATGCCCAGTTTAAGGAAAGTGTGTTGAATCTGGTCAAAGAGACCATGGTTTATGACAAGCTGTTTCGTGTCATCAAGGCTCAGGTCAGCGCTAAGCCTGACAGTGTTAAAAACGTCTGGCTCAAGAACAATAATCTGGTCAGCGCCAAAATTATCTATTTTGATTTTAACACCATACCCGAGCTGAAAGTTGCAGAAATCGAAACCCGCGATCACTATGAAGTCAACCAGGCAAATTTCCTCAGGGAACCTGCCAGAAGATACCGCTACCTGACTGTGAATTCTGACAAATATATTCAGGTGACGGCTGATTCTCTCTATCAGGAACTTGTGAAGGGAGCAGATTTTTCTGAACTGGCAAAACAGTTTTCAGAAGACCCGGGTTCCGGACAGCAGGGTGGCGATTTGGGCTGGTTTGGACGCGGCAGAATGGTCAAACCTTTTGAAGACACAGCTTTTGCCCTGGCAGACAGCGCGATTTCACCACCCATCAAAAGTCAGTTCGGTCTGCACATAATCCAGACTCTGGGCAGAAGAACCAATGACAACGGTGAGGAAGAGGTCAATGCCAGACACATTCTGATCAAATCTGACCCCAATGATGAAATCAAACAGAAATTGCAGGTAGAAGCAGGTGAACTGCTGAAGAAAGTAAAGACCAAAGGCGTTCTGGCAGTGGCAAAAGAGCATAATCTGACTGTTCAGGAAACGCAGGAATTTTATCAGAAAGACAGGTCAATCCGTGAATTCGGTTCCACACAGGAACTGATTGCTGAAGCCTTTACATATTCGCTGGGCCACGTTCCAGCCTCTATCACAGGCAGAAACGGCGAGATTTACATTGCAGAACTTTCAGACAGTCTGGGTGCTCACTATGCATATTACGAAAAGGAAAAACCCAATATCATTCAGGCTGTGCAACGCGAGAAAAAAATCCGCGCCAACAAGCAACGCGCCAAAGAGTTTTATGAAAACAATGCCGGACAGGATTACATCGCAATTGCTGAGCGCGATTCTATGAAAATCGTGGACGCAGCAGATTTGAAAGAAGGCTCCAGCATTCCTGAAATCGGCAACATCAAAGTCCTGACCGATTCTCTGTTTGCCACCAGCGAAAGTCAATACACAGGTGTTGTGGAAAACGAGACCAATGCCTATATCGGCTATGTCTATAAAAGAAACAAACCCGATCCGAAGGACTGGGACAAGCAGAAAGCCAAGCTGCTGGCTGCTGCCAATGACGATGTTAAAACCAAGCACATCAACAACTGGTATTACAATCAAAGGCAGAAACTGACGATAGAGGACAACCGCAAGGACTATTATGAACTTGCCAGTGCCAACCGAGGTGGCATGCAGCAGATACAATTAAATCCGTAATGATATAGTCATAAAGATATATTAAGCCCTGTTTCAGACAGGGCTTTTTTATTTGTAACTCAAATCTGTATTGACAAAATATTGCCTTCCGGATTTGAAAGAACTCTTAATCATCATAAGTGTGTTATTTATTCCATGTATTTACTATAGCCATTTGACTGAGGAACTGTTATGAAGCTCAAAATTATTGCCACAAGCATTCTGTTTGCCTTGTGCTGGATTGCGGTTAACGCTGCCACCATCAGTGGTTTTATCACCCGCGCCGACAGTGCCGAACCTCTGCAGTATGTCAATGTCAGGATTTCCGAGACCAAAGCCGGAACGCAGAGCAACAAGAAAGGCTATTACGTCATCAACATCAGCAATCCCGGGACTTACACTTTGGTTGCCACTTTGGTTTCCTTTGCCAGAGTGACGCACACTTTCAGGATTGTCAAAGCTGATGAGGACGTTTTCTTTGATATCCAGCTGGAAAAAGCATCCGTGGAAATGGAAAAGGTTACTGTAACAGCGAGTCAGAGCGGCAAAAACGAAGTCAACACTCCTCACATCAAAGTCAGCACCATCACACAGACTACAGAGGACATCCTGAATACTGTATCAGTTGCGGAAGCAGACGTTTTTCGCAGCATCCTGACTTTGCCTGGCGTAACTCCTGTATCAGATTTTTCCAGCGGTCTTTATGTCAGAGGAGGCAGTCCTGACCAGAATCTGATATTGATTGATGACATCGATGTCTATAATCCCAACCACTTTGGAGGCGTGTTCAGCACTTTCAACACTGATGCAGTGGAAAGTGTAGAACTTATCAAAGGTGGCTATCCTGCCAAGTATGGCGGGCGCTTGTCTTCAGTTTTGGATGTGACCAACCGTCAGGGCAATCGCAAGCACCATCAGGGTGTGGCAAGATTGAGTCTGATTTCTGCCAGCGCCACTTTGGAAGGACCCTGGAAACTGGGTTCGGAAAAAGGTTCCTACATGGGTTCCTTCCGCAGGACGTATTTAGATATTATGAAAAAAGCTTTCGACTTGCCCGATTACTATTTCTATGACGGGCACTGGAAGCTGAACTGGGACCTTAACAAAAAGGATAAAGTCAGCGCCAGCATGTATTTTGGCAAAGACAATCTGGATCTGGATGTGGG
>JAWOHU010000190.1:0-2603 GCA_046485025.1 Cloacimonadaceae bacterium (SeqCode)
TAATCCTCACAGATATAGTCAATTATGGCATGCTTAACTATGACCTGCGAGACCAGTCTTTTTTCCTCATTGGCAAGTTCCAGCCTGGTTCTGATGCCGTTTGAAAACAAGCTGTCGATACCTGCATTGACCTTGTAAAGCTCTGCCAATTTAGAAGATACGTGCTCAGAACGATCATACACAGAATAACTGAGAGAGCTTCTCCAGTCCAGATAGATGGGCAGCCTAACTGCAGTCAGAATCTGACAAATCATTGCAAGCATTATGAATAAGAGCGCTTTTTTTATCATATAAATCCACTATTCCTGATTAATTCATGCAAAACGATACAGAAGTCGTTTGTCAATGATTTTATGCAGGCTGGCATCAGAAATCGTCCTTTATGGTTGACAATATCAGCTTGTAATGATTAATGGTTCCACTTAAAAAACATTGACTTAGGTTATTCATAATGAAGAAGATATATATTGCACTAATAATACTGATTTGCCTGGCGAATCTGATGGCTGCAGATTTCCCGTGGTATTCGCAAGGCGACGAGCGTTGGAAACAAGACAAGCTCGGCACATCCAGAAAATCGACCATCGGTGGTAGTGGCTGCGTGCTGAGTTGTCTCTCTATGCTGCTAAATGCTGAAGCCAGCAATCCACGCATGACACCTGACGCGCTCAACGACTGGTTGAGAAAGAATGGCGGTTACTCAGGCAGTCTGATGCGATGGCAGATTCCCGGCGAGATTGATGGCAACGGATATGGTCTTGAGCTGGTGGAGCAAATCAGCAGGAAAAATGACTGGAAGTTTCTCAGCGGGCAATTAGCCCTTGGCAACAAGGTCATTGTCAAAGTCAGTAACCGTCGCAGTCACTGGGTACTGGTTACCAGACAGGACGGACCTTACAATAAAGCCTCTTCCTATTATATAAATGATCCCGGCACAAAGAGTTATGTAGCGCGCACCTTAGCTTACTACGGCGGTTTCAAAGCAGCGCGTTCCTACTCAGGCAACTGGCTGGATGAGGAAGCTTTCAATCTGGAGACTGACATTCAGATAGTGCCTGTCAGCAAGGATGAATTCATTTTCTATGACATTATCAAGGCCCCGCGTCCGGCTGATGTATATGTCCGCCTTGAGAACAAACTGCAGGTTCCGATATCAGGCTATTTCATTTTGGGACTGTTTGATAAAGAAGGCAATTTCCTGCGCAATCTCGATTATGAATATTCCACGATTGAATCTGGCGGGACTTTCGATTTGCTTTACCAGATGGATGACATCACTCTGGTTGAGGATGAAAATGCCTACGTGAACATCATCTACAGCAAGTATTTCTCACATATGCCTTCCCGTCACGACACTCTGGCTCTGGTTAAAGTGGAAAACGGTTTACCTGACGTGGACGACGGCTCTCAGGACCTGGAAGACATCTACGGCGAAGAATAATCTCTACTAATCAATTACAGTTCTGATATCCTGTTCCAAAATCACTGACAAATCTGTCTTTTCATCCCTGTATTTGATTATGATGGGGCAGTTTACTGAAAATCCGGAATTGCCTTTGAGGGGTCTGCTGCCCTGCACTACAACTGCATTGGACGGTATGGTGACAGGCATGCCAATTTCTTTTTCAATAAAGCTTCCCATTACGGAATCAAACACTGGAGTGGAGGCTGTGATAATGGTTCCGGATGCTATGACTGCTCTGCTTTTAACAATTACGCCTTCATACAGACCTGTATTGCCACCCACGAAGGCATTGTCCTCGATGATGACAGGTCTGTTGCCAATCGGCTCGAGCACTCCTCCAATCATCGCTCCGGCAGAGAGGTGGACGTTTTTGCCAATCTGGGCGCAGCTTCCCACCAGTGCATGCGAGTCAATCAGTGTGCCAATATCGACATAAGCGCCGACATTGACAAAAGCCGGAGGCATAACTGCTACTCCCGGTGCCAGATAGCACCCGTTACGCAGAGAAGTCCCGCCCGGCACAATCCTCACCTGGTCTGACAGCGTGAATTTCTTCTCCGGAAAAGTGTCCTTGTCGTAATAGCTTTTGGTCTTGCTGAGCATCATTTCAGTCAGAATACCCATTCTGAAACCAATCAGGATGCCCATTTTGACCCACTCATTAACTTGCCAGATCTCGCCCATTTTTGTGGCAGACCTGATCTGACCGTGGTTGAGAGCTTCCATAAACTCATTAAAGAGGATTCTGTCTTCTCTTGTGTATTTGGCAGGTTTGGCATTGTAAAGAACCGTTATTCTTGCTTGCATATCCATAATTTTCATCCTTGTTTTAAAGTGTCATAAAGTCTTGCGCAGGCTTGCTCCAGGACTGATCGTGGCAAGCCGAAATTGAGACGCATAAAACCGGAACCTGCTGTTCCGTACATAATGCCGGGACTCAGTGCCAGACCGGCTTTATTGACTATTACTGATTGCAGTTCCTCATCACTGAGACCAGTCTTGCGAAAATCTATCCACGCCAGGAAAGTTCCTTCAGGCTTAATTACAGAGAGGTTTAGCAGGTTATCATTAAAAAAGCTGATGAGGTAGTTACGATTGTTTTGCAAATAGCTGACCAGCGCTTCCAGCCAGGCTTCAC
>JAWOHU010000203.1:0-4271 GCA_046485025.1 Cloacimonadaceae bacterium (SeqCode)
CATCTCTGATCGGCACAATTGCACTTCAGTTGCGCCTTTACTAATCTGATCCCTTTCTAAAAAAATGTGGTCTTTCCAAACATAGTCCAAACCACTCGCTAATTTGCAGCATAAGTGTCACAAAACAGTCCAGATAAGTCCAAACAACCACTTGGACATTTCCATAGCCAGTCCAATCTATCTCGCAACCCCATAAAGCAATAACCCAAGTTGTCCACCTGTCACTCTCTGCAACTTTGGGTGTCACTTTGTAGTTTTTTTTGGAAAAATGCTTTACGGGATTTCAGGTTCAGCCAGTCTGGTAATGTGAATAAAATGCAGCTTTGCAAAGCAATATTTGATGTAGGACAGATATTCATCTGTCCATTCATAAACTACACACAGAGACACAGAGAAAAAGTGAGATTATGAGATTTAATCAACAAGCTGACATAATGTGTCGTAACACAGATTGTCAATCTGTTGGAGGGCGGGGATTGGTAATCCCCGCTCCGGTTTTGCAGTGCAGCTTTCCAAAGCTACATAAGCACAAACTTCATTTTATGTAGGATTGGAATCCTACACTACTTCTTGAGATTCCTGCGCAAACCGCTTTTCCGGAGTTCGAAATTCCCTCGCCAAACTATCTGGGATCACTTTACTTCAAGGGAATTTAGGACTTCGTAAAAGCATCTCGTGTGCAAGTTCTGAAATTACGAAGTCAGAATTGCCCCAAGACTAAGATGCCCCAAATAGCTTACAAAGGGCAATTTGAACTCCGGAATTTCTGTGTTAGCTTGACAACCCAATCCCCTCTGTAAATGATGATTTTTTAAAAATTCTGTGTGCTTCTGTGCATTCCGTGGTAAATAATATGAAACAAGAAATAACGATTGTAGGTGCCGGATTGGCAGGTTGTGAAGCGGCTCTGCAACTGGCTGACAAGGGCTGGCAGGTCTCTTTGTATGAAATGAGACCGGGTAAAATGACACCGGCACATCAGACTGACAAATGCGCCGAACTGGTCTGCAGCAATTCACTCAAATCCTTGCGCACTGATACGGCTGCCGGTCTGCTGAAGGAAGAGCTTAAAAATCTGGACTGTAAACTTCTGCAGATTGCGCTGGAAAATGCAGTTCCGGCAGGGCATGCGCTTGCTGTGGATAGGGATAAATTTGCGCAGGCTGTGACAGGCATTGTCAATTCTCATCTGCAGATAACTCTGATCAGAAAAGAGATTACAGACATTCCGGACGGCAAAGTCATTCTGGCAGGCGGTCCGCTCACTTCTGACGCGCTGATGCAAAGCCTGATAAGGCATCTGGGCGAGCAGCACCTTTACTTTTTTGATGCGATTGCACCTATCGTCAGTGCCGACTCTCTGGATAGAAACATCGTGTTTGACAAAAGCCGTTATGACAAAGGCGAGGCGGACTATCTGAACTGTCCTTTTACGAAAGAGGAATATCTGGATTTCGTGGCTGCGCTGCAGAATGGTGAAAAGCATACTGCACATGAGTTTGAGAACGAATTCTTCCAAGATTTGAACTTCCATTTTTATGAAAACTGCCTGCCGATCGAGGAACTGGCAAGACGTGGAATTGACACACTGCGTTTTGGAGTTTTGCGTCCCGTCGGTCTGGAAGACCCGCGCACCGGCAGAAGGCCTTATGCCGTTCTGCAACTGAGGTCAGAAAACAAGGACAGGACTGCTTTTAACCTGGTGGGATGCCAGACCATGCTGAAATACGGCGCGCAGAAAGATATCTTCAGGAAAATTCCGGGTCTGCAGAAGGCTGAATTTCTTCGCTATGGCTCCATCCACCGCAATTCATACTTAAATTCACCGGCTTTGTTGAATGCCAATCTGTCTCTTAAAAAACTGCCTGAAGTCTGGCTGGCAGGACAGTTCAGCGGGGTGGAAGGTTACACTGAATCCATTGCCATGGGACTGCTGGTTTCAATGATAATTGAGAATCAGGCTAAAACAGAATCAGAAATGCCTATCCTACCGGAAAGCACCGTTTTAGGGCAGTTCTGGCGACGCCTGATCACGCCTTCCGAACAAAGGTTTCAACCGGTGAATGCCAATTTTGGTCTGCTGCCGGAACTGATTGGCGTTGACAGAAAAGACAAAAAACGGGAACTTGTCAGTAGGGCATTAAAAGACCTGTCAGAGTGGAAAAGTGGAAAGTGCATGTAGCGTAGGATTCCAATCCTGCGTAAAGTGAAAATCCAGTTCCCCTATAAAAAACAGTATGGATCCCTGCCTGCGCAGGGATGACGAGTTGAAGACTCTGTGTCTCTAAAATCAAACAATAGGAGAGTAGAATGGAAAAACTGATTGCCGCCTGCGGTCTTGACTGCAGCCAATGTGAAGCCAGAATAGCCACTTTGGCCAATGACAACGAAAAAAGGGCAGAAATTGCTGAAAAATGGTCACAGCAATACGAAGCCAATCTGACGGCAGACAGCATCAACTGTATGGGCTGTATGGAACCGGGCGTGCATTTCGGGCACTGCAATGAATGTGATTACCGTTCCTGTGTGCGCAGCAAGGGTCTGAGAAGCTGTGCAGACTGCAATGAATATCCCTGTGAAATGATTGCACAGTTCCATGGCTATGTGCCTGCTGCCAAAGCCAATCTGGAGGAATTGAGAGGCTGAAAAGCTGATCTGTTTCAAGTATTAGTTGACGTTCTTCCCAAGAGCAAAAAGCTTGCATAGCAAATACACCTAAACTGCAAGGAAGGTTCATGCATGTCAAACCACTGGGAAGAGAACTGGCTCAGGACACGCACTCAGGTCGGATGGGTAGAGCTTAGAGACGCCACACCTGAAACTTATCAGTCACTGGGTTTCAAATGCGGTCTGGAAGTGCATCAGCAGCTCGACACAAAGAAGAAGCTGTTCTGCAGATGCCCGACCGGGATTTATCACGATTTTGACAATTTTGACGCGGAAATTGTGCGTCACATGCGTCCCACCCTGTCTGAACTGGGAGAGTATGACGGCACAGCTCTGATGGAATTCAAGACCAAAAAAAAGATTGTCTACCGCATCAAAAATGACTCCGCCTGCACCTATGAAGTGGATGACACGCCGCCCTTTCTGTTCAATCCTGAAGCCTTGTCTCACGCCATGCAGATTGCTTTATTACTCAAAATGAATATCGTCGGCGAACTGCATATCACGCGCAAACAATACCTCGACGGCAGCATCCCGACAGGGTTTCAGCGCACTACCATTCTTGGCATCGAAGGGCAGTTTCCTATTTCCAACAAGAACATCAGAGTCATCCAGTTTAGCATTGAAGAAGACAGTTGCAGAGAGGTTTCAGACATCCGCCACACCAGGATTTATTATACAGACAGGCTGGGCATGCCCTTGTGCGAAACAGTCACCTATCCCGATATGCTCACTCCTCAGGAAGCAGCTGAAGCGGGTCAATACATCCGCTTTCTGGCACGCAGTTCAGGCAAGGCGAGAGTCGGCATCGGCTCTGCCAGACAGGATGTAAATGTCAGCGTCACCGGCGGCACCAGGGTCGAAATCAAAGGCGTGGCGCACATTGCCTGGATTCCCAAACTCACTCACAATGAGGCTTTCCGGCAAAAAGCTCTACTGGAAATAAAGCAAGAACTGCAGCATAAAATCAAAGACCAGGCAAACTGGACAACCAGTCACATAGTCCTGGCTGCCGATAAGTGGAAACACATTCCCCTGCTCAAAAAAGCTGCTGCCGAGGGCTGGAAATTGGTGGCAGTAAATCTGCCTGGGTTCAGCCATATCCTGTCTTTCTTCACACAGCCGGCACGCTGCTTTGCCAATGAAATCTCCGACCGTCTGAAGGTCATTGCCTGCCTGGAAAAACCCAATATGTTCCATAGTGAAGAACTCAATCCAGCCTTATCAGAAGCGGATTGGCAGAAGATTGCGTCTTTGCTTGAAGCGAGTGATAAAGATGCCCAGATTCTGTTCTGGACTCCGGACGAAGACCTCACCACAGCTCTGGAAACCATTACGGAGCGCTGCCAATTGGCGTTTCAGGGCGTGCCCAATGAGACCCGTAAATCCAGAGCCAACGGCACTACTTTATTTGAAAGAGTCCTGCCCGGGCCTGACAGAATGTATCCTGACACTGATTCCGCGCCCATCTCTGTTTCCGATGAAATGATTGAAGCAGCGCGCCAACTGCTGCCTGTTGACTTAAAAGACAGACTGAATCAGTTGGCGGAATGGAAAGCTCCCCTGGATGCCTATACATACGTCTTGCGCAATAACCTGATGCC
>JAWOHU010000056.1:0-4805 GCA_046485025.1 Cloacimonadaceae bacterium (SeqCode)
CTGTCGAGGATGTGTTGTAACACAGATTGCAATCTGTTGGGGGGGGGGGTGGGAATGACCGCCAGACCTTCTGTTTGCTGGGTTGGAAAAGTCAATCCTGTCGATTCTCTGCTACATAATAGATTAAAATATTCTCAGTTTTATTCGATTTGTATTTGATTTTTCCGGATTTTCGGGTTATTATTTTAATGAGTAGCTTTGTGCTTTGTCTTCTTATCATCAGAAGATTAAATTCTGCGCTTGACAGAATCAGGCTGCCTGAAGATAAAGAAACAAAGTTGTGCTCTAATTAACTGTGAGGGTTGGATGAATAATAAACATTATGATAATGACGACATAGACCGGAAAATAAACCAGGTCATAAGGCAAATCACCAAACTAAGCGATAAGCAGACCATGCATATCCAGAATTTGACCAGGATAGGTGTTGCCTTGTCCTCAGTGACAAATCTGGAAAAGATTTTTGATATGATTCTGGTAGAAGCCATTGCTTATACCAATGCTGATGCCGCTACTATTTATAAAGTGTCTGCGGATAAACAGTACCTCGATTTTGTCCTTGTTTATAATAAAACTCTCGGCATTAAGATGGGTCGGGACTATGGTCCCATTACCTGGCCAAGCATACCTTTGTATGACAAAAAAGGGAAACCCAGGCTGGAATATATTGTGACCAACGTTTTTCATACCAAACAGTTGCTATGTTTTGACGATGTGTATCTGGCAAAAAAATACGATATCTCCAGAACAAAGCAAATGGATAAGGAAAACAACTACCGCAGCAAATCCATGCTGACCTTACCTCTGAAAAGCCATGAGAATGAGGTGCTCGGTGTTTTGAAGGTCATTAATGCCACTGACAAGCAGAACAAGGTCACACACTTCCAGGAAGACCACGTCTTAATGCTGAATTCTCTTGCTTCTCAAGCTTCCATCACTATGTCCAACCGCAAGCTGATTAATGATCTGGAAGAGCTGCTGATGCAGTTTATGAAAGTCATCGCCAAAGCCATTGAACGCAAGTCCAAATACTCATCCAATCACATTACCAAGGTGGCTATGCTGGCGGATATGATTGCCCGGAAAATTAATGAAGACACCTCTACAAGATTCCATAATATGAAATTCAGCGCTGCTGAACTCAAAGAATTATCCATGGCCGGTCTGATGCATGATGTGGGTAAAATCGTCACTCCCGAGCATATCATGGACAAGGCTACCAAGCTGGAACATATTGTTGACCGCATAGCCCTTGTGGATTTGCGGTATAAACTGTTTAAAAAGGCTCTGACCCTGTATAAACTGCAGTATGGCGAGCCAAAGTTGATTAAAACTGTCCGGAACTGGTATCCTTATAAAACTTCCACGACTATTAATGAGCTCTTCAAATTCCTGGATGAGGACAAACTCTTTCTGGATAGTGTTAATGACGGCGGAGAATATGTCTCGGATGCCAGTCTGGCGCGGATAGACCGGATTCAAAAGATGGATTTTCAGATGGACGACGAAAAGTGGAGCCTGTTGACCGAGGATGAAGTGGAAAACCTGAAAATCAGGCGCGGAACCCTTACCGCAGAGGAAAAGAGGATTGTGGATGAGCACGTTCTGGTTACCTGGGAAATGCTCTCAGAGCTCTCCTTTCCTACCAAGTATAAAAATGTGGCGCTGTATGCCGCTTCCCATCACGAAAAACTCAATGGCACCGGACATCCCTTTGGTTACAAGGCTGACCAGCTCCCTCCCCAATCCAGGATTCTCGCCATAGCCGATATTTTTGAAGCGGTTACATCGTCCGACAGACCTTATAAAAAACCCAACAACCTGAGTGAATCCCTTGAAATCCTAGCTAATTGCGCTAAAAATGGAGAAATTGACCGGGACATCCTGGATTTCATTATTGATAGTGGTCTGTACGTGGAATTTGCCGAACTTTTTATGAGTTCAAAGCAGATTGATAGAGTAGATACAAATGCTATCAAGAAAATTTATCATCCGGAGTTGAAAGATAAATAATCCGGCCTGACTTGTTAACCGGAAGCTCTGGCTGGTTCCCCCGGCTGTTATGTTTTACAGATCGGGAAATAATTAACCCTTGAAAACCCCGTCTCCTTACCGTCTGCGGACAGGCTCCAGACAAGCTTTTTTCTTCTTCCCCCCTTTTTTTCCCCTCTCTTTTTCCCCTTAACCCAAAGTATATCAAAAGCATATCAAATGTATATCAAATGTATAGTAAATGTATTCTAAAGCACATTTGATATACTTTAAATATACTTTTATCTTACTTTTGATTTAGATTGGAAAGCAGGGATAAAAGCGGGGAAAATTCTGCCGGGATTGGAGTTCAAAGCCAAAGAAAATTGTCAGGTGTATTTAGTTAAGGGCTTTGGACTTCAATCGCTGCCATCGTTTTTTTTTGAAGTCCAAACGCATAAAGTAACGTGTGCAATGACAGAGTGTGTTGCGTTTGAATTCCAAAAAGCCAGGATTCCTGCTGTAAAAGAAACAATAAATGTGGCTCGGGCAATCCTGCCCGAGAAAAAAACACGTCAGCGCTATAAAAATGATAAGGGAATTCAGGGCTTCGTAAAACATATTCAGACCTATTTCCACGAAGTCCGAATTGCCCCTTTACTCAGCTAAATATTGATAGTTTTTGCAGGGCAATTTGAACTCCGGGAAGAGAAAATAAAACCGGAGATAAGGCTATAAATCCTTTCCAATCAAGCTCATAATTAAATGCAGATTGACGTTAACCGCCCTCTCAGGATTATGGCGCCATATTTACTCTATAACAGGATATAAAATGCAGAAAATCAAGAACATAGCGATAATAGCGCATGTAGACCATGGAAAAACCACCCTGGTGGACGCCATTCTCAGGCAGGCAGGCGTGTTCAGAAACAACGAGAAAGTCATAGAAAGAATCATGGACTCCAATGACATAGAAAAAGAGCGCGGCATCACTATCTTTTCCAAAAGCGCCTCGCTCGTCTATAAAGACCATAAAATCAACCTGGTAGACACTCCTGGGCACTCAGATTTCGGGGGTGAAGTGCAGCGCATAATGAAAATGGTGGATTCGGTTCTGCTTTTGGTGGACGCTTTTGAAGGTCCCATGCCGCAGACCAAGTATGTGCTCAAAAACGCTCTGGAACTGGGACTTAAGCCGATTGTCGTGATCAATAAAATCGACCGTCACAATGCCAGGGCGCATGAAGTTCTGGATATGATATTTGACCTCTTTATCGAACTCAACGCTCATCACACGCAATTGGATTTCCCGGTCATATATGCTTCTGCCAAAGACGGTTACGCCGTTAATGAGCTGACCGACAAACCCCAGAATATTTTCCCCCTGCTGGATATGATTATTAGTGAAGTTCCGGATGCCGCAAGTGACAGGAAATTGCCTTTCCGGATGCTGGTTTCGGCAATTGAATATGACAACTATCTGGGCAAAATGGGCACCGGCAAGATTCACAGCGGAGTTTTGCACACAGGCGACGAAGTGCTTCTGCTGAAACGCAATAATGAGCAGAAAGTCTATAAAGTAACCAATATCTTCACCTATGCGGGTTTGCACAAGAAAGAGGTAAAAACAGCCAATGCTGGTAATATCGTCTGCCTCGCCGGCCTGGAGGATATTGATGTGGGTGAAACTGTTGCCACCAAAGACAATCCCCTCCCTCTGGAAAGTATCAATATTGACGAGCCTACCATTGCCATCGAGTTTATGATCAATGATTCACCCTTTTTGGGACGCAGCGGCAGATGGGTCACTTCCAATAAAATCTGGGAGCGGCTGCAGAAAGAATTGCAGACCAATGTTTCCCTCGTCGTGGAACGTACGTACAGCTCGGATACCTTTACAGTCAAGGGTCGGGGTGAACTCCAGTTGGCAATTCTGATGGAAAATATGCGCCGGGAAGGTTATGAATTTGCGGTCTCCAAACCCAGAGTTATCTTTCATGAAAAAGACGGCAAAGTGACTGAGCCGATAGAGCTTGCGATCGTCGATGTGGGTGAGGAATTTGTGGGCACTGTCATCAGCATGATGGGCAACAGAAAAGGCGAACTGATTCACATGACTGCTGCGTTGGATGGTTATTCGCGCCTGGAATTCAAGGTTCCCGCCCGCGGCTTAATCGGTTTCAGGAACGAGTTTCTGACCGAAACCAGAGGTACGGGAATTCTCAATCAGTGCTTTTATGAATACGACTTTTACAAAGGCGATATAACAGGTTCCAATCACGGTTCCATGGTTGCCCTGGAGACAGGCATAGCTTTGGGCTACTCTCTGAATGCGTTCCAGCCCCGGGGGTGGTTTTTCATTCATCCCAACACAGAGGTTTACGCCGGCATGGTGGTGGGCCAGCACAGCAAGGAAAAGGACCTGGTGATCAATGTCTGCCGCGGGAAAAAGCTCACCAATAACCGCGCTGCCGGTAAAGATGATGCTATGAAACTCATCCCGCCCCGCATTTTCAGCCTGGAGCAAGCCATTGAATATGTGGGCGATGACGAACTGCTGGAAATCACGCCGGACAGCATCAGAATCAGAAAGAAAATTCTGCACCATACAGACCGCAAACGCAGCGAAAACAAAGCTGAATAATAAACAACATTCTTTCCAGCTTCAAGTAGCGCAGCTTTCAAAAGCTGCGTAGAGATAACCAGAATTGGAATCCTGCTCCACTAAACCAGAATTTCCAACTAATAAAACAAATAGATATTGACCGAATTTACAAAGTCACGTTTTAGGTCAGAAACTTGCATAAATATGTAAGATAAAGACTTGTTAACAT
>JAWOHU010000082.1:0-4281 GCA_046485025.1 Cloacimonadaceae bacterium (SeqCode)
GTATGTTTACGGGTATCCTGATAGGTAAGTTTTTACCCGGTATTCCCAACTTTTTAGGCAAATTTGAATATGCCAGAGTGTCAATTCCCATCGCTTTTCTAATCTGGTTGATGATTTATCCCATGATGATGAAAGTGGATTTTGCCAGTATTAAAAACGTGGGGAAGAATCCTAAAGGTCTTTATGTGACCTGGGTGACGAACTGGCTGATCAAACCCTTTACAATGTATCTGATTGCCTGGTTATTCTTCTTTGTAATTTTCAAGTCACTGATTCCACCCGATTTAGCCAAAGATTATTTAGCCGGAGCAATACTTTTGGGTGCTGCACCCTGTACTGCCATGGTCTTTGTCTGGAGTCATCTAACCAAAGGCAATCCCGCCTATACAGTGGTGCAGGTGGCAACCAATGACCTGATAATTTTAGTTGCTTTTACACCTATAGTAGCTTTTCTGTTGGGCATAGGCGGCATTAAAGTTCCCTGGGATACATTGTTGCTTTCTGTAGTTTTGTTTGTGGTAATACCTCTGGCTGGAGGCGCATTAACCAGACATAATGTAATCAAGCATAAAGGTGAGGATTATTTTCTCAACAAGTTTATTCTCAAGTTCAACAATGTCACAATTGGTGGACTTCTCCTGACTCTGATTATCATCTTTGCCTTTCAGGGCAAAGTGATTCTGGAAAATCCTCTACACATAATTCTGATTGCGATTCCATTGACTATACAGACTTTCCTGATCTTCTTCATTGCCTATTTCATCAGCAGGAAAATCAGGCTGGCACATTGTATAGCTGCTCCGGCTGGTATGATTGGTGCTTCCAATTTCTTTGAATTATCGGTGGCAGTAGCAATATCCTTGTTTGGTACAACCTCACCTGTTGCGATGGCGACTGTGGTGGGGGTTTTGGTGGAAGTTCCTGTAATGCTGACATTAGTCAAAATAGCTAATAAAACTAAACACTGGTTTCCGGAAAAGGGGGAGTAAAAATGAAAAAAGTACTGGTTCTGTGTACCGGCAATTCCTGCCGCAGTATCCTGGCGGAAGCTATGATAAATCATTATTTGAAAGATCATTGGCAAGCTTTTTCCGCCGGAACTCAACCCTCAGTAGTAAATCCCAAAGCTCTGAAAGTTTTGCAGGAACTGGGCATTGACACCTCAGGTTTTAGGTCAAAATCTGTGACGGAGTTTCTGGACAGAGACGACCTTGATCTGGTAATAACAGTCTGTGATAATGCCAGAGAGACTTGTCCCGTTTTTCTGAAACCGGTAAAACAAGTTCACATAGGCATTGAAGATCCGGCTCCTTACAGTGATGAACCTGAAGAAAGCTCTCTGCCCAGATTCAGAGCAGCGCGGGATAGCATCAGAGCCAAAATTCTAACTTATCTTGACAGAATTGTCTGAACGTCATAGATATCATTTTGTGATGCAGATAACCTAAAACCCAATCTGCAGCATAGATTTTATGCCCGGTTCAGGAGGTTTCGTATGAGAAGAGCCTTGACAGTGATTTTCATAGTGCTGCCTGCTATACTTCTATCTTCATTTTTTGTGACAGAGCCCAATGTTTTAAGTGTCAACAATATAATTTTCAATCTGGAGCCCCTGGTCAGAATCAAAATCGGCGAAAACCTTTACCAGATTTTGGAATTCACATCCGCAGTAACAGAAAACTCAGGCACTTATGACATCACTTTTTCCAATTCGCTGCTGGATCTGAAAGTCAGCATCTCGTCGGCCAATTACTTTCACAGTCAGTGCCGGCAGGTTCAGATAACAGCTTTCTACAAACAGGACCTGATAATCAGAGATATCGCCTTGAATCTGGTGTTCAATCAGTCTGACCAAATCAGCTATTTGAGAGGACCGGAAGCCATCAATAGCGGGATTGCGGACAAAAACAAAAACCTCTATCCCTACACTGACAAAGTGATAGAATACAAAGGAATCGACAGTAGTTTCTGGCTGGCAGGCTCCGGATATGCAGGCTGCAAGGGGATTGAGGCGATCATCAACAACTCCGTCAAACTTTATGACCACACTCTGCATTTAGCCAGGCTCTATACTCCGCCAAACTCAACAGACAGATTGATAGACCTGCTGCCGGTAACTAATAATCAGACAGATAACTGGTCATTTCTGCTATTTGAGACCAGACCCGTAATCCTTGCTGTGAACCGCTGGCCCGATGACAGAAAAGCCGCTCTTGCCATCACCAATGATGCAGATGGTGAAAATGCCCCCAGGCTCAATGCAGTCTATTTCGGCAGTTCCAATCCTGACAGCCCAGCTTATCTGACCAAAGGGCTGATTGCCAATCAGATTCCTGTTTCCAATACTGTCTTTGGCATCAATATCAGTTATCTGAGCAATATCTGGAATGATATTTTGTCTTCTGGCAGCACCATCGGATATCACACTTATTCCGGAAATCCTGATCTGACAAATCTGACTGCTCAGTCATTGCTGAATGATATGACTGATTACAATATCCGGCTGTGGATTGACCACGGTCACAACAATGAAAACTTCGCCGAAATGGGCACCTGGCAGGATTCCGATTTTTACATTCTGGACGTGATAAATCAGTCCGGGATTGACTATGCCTGGATTTATGACGCGCCTTCCACCAATCCTTTCAATGCTTTTGAAGATCCCTGGCGCTTACCTCATAGATTGCCTTTTTTACAAAATCTGACTCGTCCGGTCTGGTTCTTTGGTAGAACCAGAATGGAAACCTGGGAGTATTTTAACGAATTCTACATGATTGATTTCAAACATCTTATGACTGCCGCCAATCTGGACAAACTGGTTCTGGATAACGGTCTCTGCATAGGTTACACACATTTCTGTTTTGCCAATATCAACACCAGGCATGGCTTTTATTATGAACTACCTAATGGCGATTATGAAGTCCGGGATGAATTTAATGATGTTTTGCTGATGCTAAATGATTACAGACGGAACAAAGGACTTTGGATTGACACGGTGGAAAACATCTTTGACCGGATGCTGGCAATCGAGCAGGTGCAGATTAAGCAGATTGAAGATTATGGCGTTCCCGGTCTGATCAGAATCACACTGGAAAACCGCTCTGATCAAGACATTGCTGAGCTGACATTCAACTATGGCGAATATAATCACACTATAGATTTATTGGCAGCAGGTGCTCAATTTTCTATTGTCTTAAGTAGCAGCACTCAACCCACCCCGGATGCGGCGTTATTGCCTTTTATGGTTAGCTATTTTGACAAAAATCTCTATATCAGGAGCAAAGAGAACGCTGTTATTCCACCCCTGAAAGTGAAGATTTACAATATCAAGGGTCAGCTTGTGGCATCTGCACAGACATCAGAGTCATCCAACTATCTGACCCTGCCCTTTGTCAACAAAGCCAGCAGCATCTATTTTGCCAGAATTGAAGCGGCGGGACATCTGACTCAGACCTCTCGCTTCACTGTCATCAAGTAATAAATGTATTGACTAAAATCGCAGTCAGCTTTCTTATATATTTATTGAGAATTACTGATTTAGAGGCAAAGATATGAACCAACCTTTTATGCTTAACAGACTCATTACGATAGAGCAGCAGTATGCCAGACGCTTCACCAATATGATGCAAAAATCTTACGGATACCTCTTCTGGAATGAAGCCAACAAGGATTCCTACATGTGCAACCATGCCATCATCACTGATTTTATCGGTTTGGAATCTTCTCTCAAAGACATCAGCTTTTTCTATAAACAGAAGGATATCACACCCCGGCTCTTTCCCTCTCTGAAACAGAATGAACTGGCAGAAATGGCACCCCATCTGAAAAATCATAACTTTGAACTCGAAGTGCTTAATCACGAGTATTACCTCTGGGAAAGAGAATCCACGATTGAACCTGTGAGCGGACTATACTTTGACAGGCTGGTGCAAATCAAAGACGAAGTCAAAGAACTGATCAGAGCCGAGAACTATGGCGAATGGGCAGTCAAGTACCTGGAAAAACATATTAAAAGTCCCGGTTATCATCTGTTGGGCGGATTTGTGGGAGACCAATTGGTAACCATGGGTTCTATCAGCGTGTTTGAAGGCTACTCGCGCATTGATGACATCTTCACTTTCAAATTTTATCGCGGCAAAGGCTATTCCGGTTCGCTTTTGGATTATTTGGTCATGATCTTTCTGCCGTGCCTTCGGACGCGGTTGTCTCCTCCGCGACCCTGGAACTCTACTGCCAGAACGACCGCTTCCCCCTGAACAGCGGTTCGGGCGAACTCTTTCT